>RFIZ01000014.1 GCA_003695105.1 Fidelibacterota bacterium | reverse complement strand
GGGACAGGGCCACGCCGCCGACGACGGGAATCATGACCGGTCTTTCGAACTCATGGGATCGGCACCGGAAGCTTCATCCCGTAAATCGCCCTCATAGCGGGAGGCACATTTGGTCTGAAGCATATCCGCCTGGAAGACGCCGTCAATATATTCCCCCTCCACGATGACTTCGGCTCCGTCCTTGAACAAATCCGGCCGGGTACCGCGATACCGTACGGGAATGGTTTCATCGCCCTGGTCCAGGACGAAAGAGGCATCCAGAAGATCCGTATCCGAAATGTTGATGGAGCCTTCCTGCACATAGCCCCCCAATTTGACCCGGGTCGGGCTGTCCAGTTCCTTCAAGTCTTCAATCGATAAAAAATGTACCATCGTAGGTGTATCTGAACCCGTTCCAGTTGATACCCAATAGATCCAAAAGAATACCAGTACAATCAACCCACTGACAACCACTACGAATTTCCGTCGCGAATTCATGGTGTTTCCCCTTTTTTTGAGCGTTTAAAATACGTCGTTTTCAGACCATTCTCCAAAAACAGCTTTCATTCTGGCTACGATTTCACCCAGTGTGGCGTAGGCTTTGGCGGCCGCAATGATCGGCGGCATCACATTTTCGCCCTCACGGCAGGCACGCTCCAACTGATTCAGGCTGGATTCCACCGCCTGCTTCTCCCGGCGTTCCCGGAGCGCCTTCAGGGCCTGTACCTGCGCCTCCTCCACTTCGGAGCCAATTTCCAGGATGGGAATATCAATCGTTTCATTCTCTTTCTGGAAGCGGTTAACTCCCACCACGATCCGTTGGTTCCGGTCGATTTTTTCCTGGTAGGCGGCAGCCGATTGGGCAATCTCCCGCTGAAAATATCCCTGTTCGATGGCAGGGATCACTCCGCCCAGCCGATCGATTTCTTCAAAGTACCGTTCGGCTTCGGCCTCCAGCCGATCGGTCAAGTCCTCCACATACCAGGATCCGCCCAAGGGATCGATCACATTGGCAACGCCGGTTTCAAAGGCAATCAACTGCTGCGTGCGCAGGGCGATTTCGGCTGCCTTCTCGGAGGGCAGGGCCAGGGTTTCGTCCATGGAATTGGTGTGGAGAGACTGGGTCCCGCCCAGGACGGCCGCCAATGCCTGAAAAGCGGTCCGGGCAATATTGTTTTCCGGCTGCTGGGCCGTGAGGGAACATCCGGCGGTTTGAGTATGGAAGCGCAGTTTCCACGATCGGGGATTTTTAGCGCCGTACTTGTTTTTCATCCGTTTGGCCCAGATGCGGCGGGCAGCCCTGAATTTGGCGATTTCTTCGAAAAAGTCCAGATGGGAATTGAAAAAGAATGACAATCGCGGAGCAAAGTCGTCCACATTCAATCCGGCCCGGATCCCATATTCCACGTACGTGAATCCGTCCGCCAGAGTGAAGGCCAACTCCTGAGCAGCAGTGGAACCGGCTTCCCGGATGTGATAACCGGAGATGGAAATGGTATTGTACTGGGGCATTTCCCGGGTACAGAATTGCATCATATCGGTGATGATGCGCATGGAGGGTTCCGGCGGAAAGATCCATTCTTTCTGGGCAATAAATTCTTTCAGGATATCGTTTTGCAGGGTTCCCCGCAGCCGGGAAAGGGGTACACCCTGTTTCTCCGCCACGGCAATATAGAAAGCCAGCAGGATCACCGCCGGACCGTTGATGGTCTGGGAAACAGAAATATCACCCAGGTCGATACCCCGGAACAGCCGTTCCATATCCTCCAGCGAGGCCACCGAAACGCCGCACTTTCCCACTTCCCCATGGCTGAAGGGATGATCCGGATCGTACCCCATCAGCGTGGGCATATCGTAGGCCACGGAGAGTCCGGTTTGCCCCTGAGACAGGAGATAATGGTAACGCTGATTGGTCTCCTCCGGTGTACCAAATCCGGCAAATTGTCGCATGGTCCACAGGCGGCTGCGGTACATGGTGGCGTGAACGCCCCGGGTATAGGGAAACTGTCCCGGAAATCCCAGTTTCTCGGGATAGCCGGCTTCGGGGTTATCCGGCCAGTAGAGGGGTTTCACCTCCAGCCCGCTGACGGTACGGAAATCATACTCCCGGAAGGATGCCTGAGAGTATTCCTGTTCCCAGCGCTTCCGCTGTTCTCTAAAAAGATCCATCTGTTTCATGGGAGATTTACTCCTTTTTGGCCGGAAGACCGGTTCGTTTGGCCAGTTTCTGTACTTGCTTCCGGATTCCTTTTCCATCCAGGCCCACGTCCTGGAGCAATTGACTCCGGGGACCATGTTCGATAAATTGATCCGGCAGGCCGGAGCGCAGGACCACTCCCGGATACGATTGATCATGCAACCAGGCCAGGACGCCTTCGCCGAAACCGCCGTTCAACACCCCTTCTTCCACCGTCAAAAAACCCGCGAATTTCTTGGCGGCTCGTTTCAGGTAAGCCAGGTCCATCGGTTTGATGAACCGGCAATTCACCACCTCGCAGGAGAGTCCTTTCCCGGCCATGGCCTCGGCGACTTCCAGCGCCGTTAGCACCAGCGGGCCCACCGCCAGAATGGCCACGTCCGTACCCGGTCGCAGGACTTCCCAGGATCCGATGGGCAGCAACTCGGCCTGACCATCGGGGTCGAAGGGACCCGCGGCTCCTTTGGGATAGCGAATGGAAAAGGAAGTGGCGGACTGATTCAGTCCGGTATATAATAAATTTCGAAATTCATTGCCGTCTCTGGGAGCCGTAACAATCATATCGGGAATGCACCGCATGTAGGCGATATCCAGGGTACCGTGATGGGTGGGGCCGTCTTCGCCCACCACTCCGGCCCGGTCGAGACAATAGACCACCGGCAGGTGCTGCAGGACCGAATCGTGGACCAAATGGTCAAAAGCGCGTTGCATGAAGGTGGAATATACGGCGCACACGGGACGGACCTGGTTGGCGGCCAGTCCGGCCGAAAAGGTGACGGCATGCCCCTCGGCGATCCCAACGTCAAAAAAGCGATCCGGAAACCGCCGGGCAAATTCCACCATCCCCGAGCCTTCCCGCATGGCCGGAGTAATCCCAATGACATCCTGTCGCTTTTGGGCCACTTCACACAGAAGATGGCCAAAGACCTGGGTAAAGGAATAGCCCGAAGATGCCACTGGGGTCCCCCTGGGTTTTCCTTTGATCCCGTGGAACCCCACCGGATCTTCCTCCGCATCCTTCAGTCCCTTGCCTTTTCGGGTCACGATGTGAAGCAGAACGGGTGTTTTGATGGCGTAAATATTGCGCAGGGTTTTGAGGAGCGTGTCCAGATCGTGGCCGTCTACGGGACCGAAGTAGCGGAAGCCCATTTCATCGAAAACGATCCCCGGAACCACCAGGTTTTTCAGACTTTCCTCGGCCTTCCGGAACATCATGCGCGTCAGGTCCTTGCCAAAAGGGAGGGTGCGGGTCCAGGCCCAGATTTCATCGCGAACCCGGTTGTACAGGGGGTTGGTCACCATTCGGGTCAGGGCCGTGCGCATGGCCCCAACATTGGGGCTGATGGACATGTTGTTGTCATTCAGGATGACCAGCATCTGTTTCCGCAGACTGCCGGCATTGTTGAGTCCCTCGTACGCCAGTCCCCCGGTCATGGCGCCGTCTCCGATGACGGCCACCACCTTGTAGTCCTCCCCTTTCAGATCGCGGGCGACCGCCAAACCGAGGGCTGCCGAGATGGAGGTGGAAGCATGACCGGCTCCAAACACATCATATTCACTCTCCGATCGTTTCAGAAATCCGCTCAGCCCTTTGTAGCGGCGGATGGTGCGAAATTCCTCAAACCGACCCGTGAGAATCTTGTGGGCATACCCCTGATGACCCGTATCCCAGACCAGTTTATCCCGGGGTGTATTGTATACCGTATGGAGAGCCACCGTCAATTCGATCACTCCCAGGGTCGAGGCCAGGTGGCCTCCGATTTCCGTGACGGTGTCGATGATATAGTCCCGGAGTTCATCCACCACCTGGTGGAGATCCTCCGGAGATAATACCCGCAGGTCGGCCGGGCTGTGAATGTGCGGCAAAAATCGGTACTCAGTCATGCGCCGGGAAAAAGGTTCGTTGGTGGAAATAGAGTTCACCGTTGAGTTCAGGATGAAAACTGAGGGCCACGTGGCGGCCGTCCTGAACGGCAACGGGAGCCTCCTCGTAGACGGCCCAAACCTGGACCGGAGTCCCCAATCGTACAATCTTGGGCGCCCGGATGAAGACGCCGGAAACCGGACCGGCATGGTGGTTCCGCAGCTCGAGGCGGTCGGTAAAGCTGTGAACCTGCCTCCCGTAGGCATTGCGGGTGACATCCATGTCCACCAGCTCCAGGGGTTCTACCCGGGGATCATCGACCCTGCGGGCCATCAAAATCATGCCCGCGCAGGTTCCCAGTACGGGATAGGTGGCGGCAAAGCGGTGAATGGGTTCCCGCAGCTGATTGCGGGTCAGCAATTTGGACATGGTGGTGGATTCACCCCCTGGCAAAACCAATCCTTCCACCGCCTCCAGATCCCTGGGGTAACGGATCCATACCGGTCGGGCTCCCAGCTCTGCCAGGATCTTCCCGTGCTTCATGAAATCACCCTGGAGAGCCAGGACGCCGATCTTCATGCTACCAACCGCGTTCCTGCAGACGTTGTTCCGGCGGGATATCGGAGATTTCGAGCCCCTTCATGGCTTCTTTCAGTCCGCCGGATATTTCAGCCAGTTTTCCGGGATCATCAAAATAGGTGGTGGCTTCCACGATGGCACGGGCGC
>RFIZ01000147.1 GCA_003695105.1 Fidelibacterota bacterium | reverse complement strand
CTTTCAGGAAGTATGGATTCCCACCCGCAATCGGAAGCGCCTCTACGGATGGTGGCTGCCCCAACCCGACGCAGAGTCCGCTCCGGCCCTCATCCTTATCCACGGGTGGGGTCGGAATGTGGAGCGGATGTTGCCCTATCTTCAGCATCTGTCGGATCTGGGACTGCACCTGGTGGCGTTCGATGCTCGTCATCATGGCTCCAGCGATCCCGACGGCTTTGCCTCCATGCTGAAATTTGCCCAGGACATCCAGGCCGTGATTCGCTGGTTGGGGGAGAAACCGGAGGTGGATTCACACCGCCTGGGGCTGGTGGGCCTGTCCATCGGCGGAGCGGCTTCCCTCTATGCCGCGGCCCTGGAACCCCGGGTGAAAGCCGTGGTCACCGTAGGCGCTTTTGCCGATCCGGTTACCATCATGGACCGGGAATTCCGCCAGCGGCACATCCCCCGGTTTCCGTTGCCCTGGTTGATCTATCGCTATTTTGAGTGGATCAGTGGACAACGAATTTCCTCCTTCGCTCCCCTGAACAATATGGGCAGAATTCGCGGTCGCGTGTTGCTGGTCCATGGTACGGAGGATGCGACGGTTCCCTACAGCGAAGCGGAGCGATTGCTGGAGGCCGGGGACCGATCCCGGGTCGAACTCTGGACCCAGGAAGGATACGGTCATTCCAATAACCATGAGCATCCGGAATTCTGGGAGCGCCTGCGCCGGTTTCTGACATTGCATATAGTGCAATGATCGGGTCCGGAAACAGTCTGACTTGTCATCCCGAACCCGCCGGATGGCGGAGATGAATCTACGTCAGAGTGCAAAGGGCCGTGATTGTCCAGGTATTGGAAATGGCCGAACTGGGGCTGAAGTAGATTTTTCTCCGGACATGATGGCGTTCGAAATGACAATGAATTTTTCGCAAGGTAATGCGGAGGAAACGTAAACCGTAACTCAGCCGGGCACGTTCCTTTCCAACCTCCGCGTATCCTGCACTTGGGACAGGCGGCGGAACAAATCAGGGAGAAACGGACAAAAGGACCACTTTACCCCGGGAAGGCGAGTAAGACCAGCGGCAGATATGTCCGGATTTGCGCACATGCACAATGGTCGAATCGGGCGGAAAATAGGTCCACGTTCCGGGCCTCAGGGAATCGGGTGGAGGAAATTGATATCCGTCCGGCGGTTTGGATAGCACCGCGAAAGGATTCTCCGGGAATTGGGAGTCTCCGGTTGCTACCGTGAGAAACATGGACTGGGTGGACAAGCCGGTGCGCAAAGAAGACAACGTCCGTTGTTCGGCTTGGAGGTCCGACCGGAGGACGAAGGTGGTCCACTGCCGGTAGCCAAACCATAATATCAGCCCTAAGCCGACGGCCAGCACGAGAGTAGGCCAGGTAGAAATGCCTGCGGATGAGGACGATGGATGTTTGACCATAGATTTTCCTTTTCATCCTCATTATCGGATGCAAAGGAAAAAGCTTTATACCGTCAGTGCAGAAAGGAGATCACCAGGCCGCTGGTCAGAACCATGGTGATGACGCTGGCGAAAAATCCCAGGATGAAGACCAGATAACTCAAGCGAATGAAACGGTATTTCTTTTTCGCCAGGAAGACTCCCAGGGTATAAATCTCCTTGACCATGCTTTCGTACGTCTTGTCGGGATCGTTGAGCACGTCTTCCATGAGATCGGCATATTCGCTATAACTTAGTCGGGCGAAATCTCCGAAAAAGTGCACATTGAATGTGTCACTGATGGGGCGCTTTTTGAGTTGGGGACTGTAGATCACGGGAATTTTAGGCATGACGGCGTAGGTGGACAGGACGATGGTTGCCAGACAAAACAGAATCAATACCAGCGCCGCCCAGCGGAGATTGGGATCTACCAGATGTGGCACGGAAATCGTTATCACCACCGATGCGATGGTCAGCAACATGTTGGCCTTCACATCGGCCATCTGGCTCAACTGGGCGTGGTGATTCCGCGTCTGCTTGAGCATGTGATCCAGATGAACACTGGGAACTTTGATTTTCATGGTATCGGTTTGCTAGAAAATTGAGATAACTTCCTCACCGATAAACTACGTCCCTGAGCGGGAAAAACAAACAGCTAGCCCAATGGATTTGAACTGACCTGACCATGCCTGCCGCCGATCTGATTGATGCCCTGGAAAAAGTCGTCCGGATCGAGTCCCTGCTCTGGGCCGGTCTGATCGTCATTGCCCTTCTGAGCCTGGCGCGCCTGTGGAAGTCGTCTGACCGACCCTGGTTCCGGATTGAAACCGTGGAAGAGGAAGAAGATGAGTAAAACCGTTGATTGGAAAAACACCCGTCTGGTCTGGCTGATCGGATTTTGGAAAATCCCTCTGATTTGGGCCGTCCGACCCCTGGTGCTGCAACTGGATCCCCAGCGCTGTGAGCTCAAGATCCGTCTGAGACGCCGTACCAGAAACCATTTCGGTTCCATGTATCTGGGGGCGTTGGCCGTGGGTGCGGACCTGGCCGGTGGGCTGATCGCTTTGCATCTCATTCGCCAGGACAAATCCGGGATCCAATTGATTTTTAAGGATTTTCACGCGGATTTTCTGAAACGCCCGGATGGAGACGTCCACTTCGTCTGTGAGGACGGACCCGCCATCAGCGCGGCCCTGAAACGTGTCCGGGAAACCGGCGAGCGGGAAACCGTACCCGTCCGCGTGGTGGCCACTGTGCCGGAAAAGTACGGTTTAGAACCCGTGGCCAGCTTCCAATTGGGTTTATCAATGAAATAAATTCGTGACTCAAACCTGAGTTACGAATTCCTTTTCCCCCCTTCCAGCCGTAAATTTCAGTCTGGATGTAACCAAATTTCTGAATGAAACTGAGGTGACCATGGGTGAAACAATCAAAATTGGGATTTTCGGATTCGGCCGAATCGGGCGGAATTTGTTTCGGATCGGTTACCGAAATCCACGATTTGAATTCAAAGTGATCAGTGACCTGGGCACTCCGGAGGCACTGCATTATCTCCTGCTGAGGGATTCGGTGCACGGACCCCTGGAGGGAGCCACGCTGGAGGGCAGGTTTCTCTCCATTGACGGACAGCGGGTCCGCATTCTGCAGGGCGGGGAGCCGGGAACCATCCCCTGGGATGCGCTGGGCGTGGACGTGGTGGTGGACGCCACGGGGAAATTCCGCCGGCGCGAGGCGCTGGAAAAACACCTCCAGGCCGGGGCCCGGCGTTTGATCGTCACTATTCCCCCTGTAGATGAAATCGACCGCATGGTGATCCGAGGTTTCAATGATGGGGATATCCGGACCGGAGATCGAATCATTACCACTACCTCTTCCACGACTCAGGTGCTGGCCCTCATGCTGCAGTGTTTGGATACCCATTTCGGCGTGAAACGGGCCATGATGACGACAGTCCATGCGTATACCTCCGATCAACCCCTGGCCGATTCGGCCCGGTCGGATTTGCGTCGGTCCCGTTCGGCGGTGGAAAACATCATTCCCAATACGACCTGGTCGCCGGGACTGGTGGAAAAGCTGATGCCCAAATTCCGGGGGAAGCTGGAAGGCATTGCCTTCAATGTGCCCGTCCCGGACGGATCCTGTGTGGACCTGACCACCGAAATGGAACAGCTGCCCACTCCGGCGGAAGTGAACCAGGTCATGAAAAACGAAGCGGACGGGGCCCTGAAGAACATTATCGGGTACACGGAAGATCCCATTGTATCCAGCGATGTCATTGGCGCCAGCGAATCCATGATTTTCGACGCCCGCGCCACCATGGTGACCGGCGATGCTTTTCTGAAAACCCTGTGCTGGTACGACAACGGCTGGGGCTTTTCTCAACGGATTCTGGAAGTGATTGAACTCTATGCCGATCTGGATGCCCGGCAGGGGAAAGGAGGCGCGCAATGAGGATTGCCATCAATGGATTTGGACGCATCGGGCGCTCGGTCTTCCGGATCCTGAATGCCCGCCGGGATCTGGACGTCGTGGCCATCAACGACATCGCTCCCAACGATGTCATGGTGTATCTGTTGAAATACGATACGGTCATGGGTCGTTTCCCGGATCGGGCGGAACTCCAGGGGGATCTGCTCCGAACCTCCAATCATGAAATCAAGCTCGTGGCGGAAACCCAGCCCGGCAACTTACCCTGGAAAGAGCTGGAAGTGGATTTGGTGATCGAAAGCACCGGCCGTTTCCGGACGAAAGATACCCTCGTACCCCATCTGGAAGCGGGAGCCAAACGGGTGATTCTCACGGTACCGGCCAAGGATGAAATCGATTATACGGTTGTCATGGGTGTGAATCATGAAGGGTTGTCACCAGACCATCGCATCATTTCCAACGCCAGTTGTACCACCAACTGTCTGGCACCCATGGCCAAGGTGTTGAACGACACCTTTGGCATCGAATACGGCGTGATCAATACGATCCATGCTTACACCAATGACCAGCGGTTGGCGGATGTCCCCCACAATGACTGGCGCCGGGCCCGGGCGGCGGCGGAAAATGTCATTCCCACTACCACCGGGGCCGCCCGGGCGGTGGGGAAGGTCCTGCCTGAACTCAACGGGAAACTGGACGGCATCGCCATGCGTGTTCCCGTGCCCGATGGTTCCGTGGTCGATCTGATTGCGCGGCTGAAGGTGGACGTAACTGTGGATCAGGTCAACGAGGCGGTGCGGGAAGCCAGCCGGACCGAACAACTGCAACCCATCCTGGAATATTCCAATCTGCCGGTTGTGTCCTCAGACATTATCGGAAATCCCCATTCATCCATTTTCGATGCTCCCTTTACCAAGGTGCTCGAAGGAAACATGGTCAAAACCCTGAACTGGTATGACAACGAGTGGGGCTATTCCAATCGGGTGGTAGACGTTATCGATCGGATTCGCACGTTTGCCTGATCAGGTACGAAGTTCCGGCAGATCCCGGAAATAGTCCAGACTGTCGGGATTGGCCAGGGCGTCGCGATTCAACGCTTCGTCGCCGGAGATGATTTTTTTCACGGCGATCTCCACTTTTTTCCCGTTGATGGTGTAAGGTATAGCCGGAGCTGTCAGGATCTTGGCCGGGACATGGCGGGGGGAACATTCCTGGCGAATCGTTTGCCGGATCCGGGTGACCAGTTCCTCCGTCAATTCCGTTCCTGCCGCCAGTTTTACAAACAAAAGCACCCGTTCGTCACCTTGCCAGGGCTGACCCACCACCAGAGAATCGTCCACTTCCGGTAAACGATCCAGCACGCGGTAAATTTCCGCTGTTCCGATGCGGACGCCGCCGGGATTCAGGGTAGCGTCGCTGCGGCCGTAGATTTTTACGCCGCCGTGATCCTTGATTTCGATGTAATCGCCGTGATGCCAGACACCGGGATAAGTGGAAAAATAGGCGTTCCGATACTTTTCTCCATCCGGGTCGTTCCAGAAATAGATCGGCATGGAGGGGAAGGCCCGGGTACAAACCAGTTCACCTTTCTGATTCAGCACCGGTCGACCCTGCTCATCGTAGGCTTCCACCTTCATGCCCAGCCCCCGGCACTGGAGTTCACCCCGAACCACGGGAACCAGGGGCGAACCCAATGCGAAACAGGAGATAATGTCCGTCCCTCCGGAAATCGACGACAGCTGAACGTCCGGATGAACATCGCGATAGACGTAGTCGAAATTTTCCTCCACCAGGGGGGACCCGGTGGAAAGAATCGCCCGCAATGATTTCAATGCATGCGTCCGGTGCGGTTGCACGCCGGCGGCTTCGCAGGCGGCGATATACTTGGCGCTGGTACCGAAAACGGTCATCCCGGTTTCGTCGGCCAGATCCCACATGGCCGCCGGTGTGGGGTGAAAGGGAGAACCGTCGTAGAGAACGATCGTGGCTCCCACCGCCAGGGAGGACACCAGCCAGTTCCACATCATCCAGCCGCAGGTGGTGAAATAAAAGATCACGTCCTGGCGGGTAAGATTGGTATGCAGCCGGAGTTCTTTCATATGCTGCAGTAAAGTTCCTCCGGCGCCATGAACGATGGATTTGGGTAACCCGGTCGTGCCACTGGAATACATGATATAGAGGGGATGATCGAACGGCAGCGCCACGAAGTCCAATTCAGCGGCGGTGAACTCATCCTGGAAGGCCTCCCAGGTATCATAGGGAGGACGATTCAACTCGCGTAGATCCAAACCGGCGTAGGGCACGATAACGACGTGTTCCAGAGAGGGAAGGGATGCCACGATGGATTTCAGTTTCTCCCGGGTATCGAATCGTTTGCCGTTATAGAAATATCCATCGGCGGCGAACAGCACTGTGGGTTGAATCTGGGTAAACCGGTCCAGGACGCCGTTGATACCGAAATCCGGGGAACTGGAACTCCAGATGGCTCCCAGACTGGTGGCGGCCAGCATGGCAATGACTGTCTCGGGCAGGTTGGGTAAAAACCCGGCCACCCGGTCCCCGGTTTTTACACCGGCCTTCCGCAGGGCCTGCTGCATCCGGGAGACGGCTTCCGCCAGTTCCCGATAGGTCAGGGTTCGGGGAATCTGGCCTTCCCCCTGGAAGTAGAGGGCCGGATGGTCATCCCGATAACGAAGCAGGTTTTCGGCGAAGTT
>RFIZ01000146.1 GCA_003695105.1 Fidelibacterota bacterium | reverse complement strand
CGCCATAGGAGGAGGCGTCACTCACTTCCGGATATTCAATCATGTACAGTTTTTTCACCGTAACGGCCGGATCCACGAGGCCGGCCAATATTTCACTGTTGAGGGTATGGCTTTTTCCGGTGGAAATCTGAGAAATCAGATGTTCCGGACGTTTGGTGTCATCGGCTACCAGGGTCAGGGTTTGGCGCCATAAACCCGGTTGGGGATGATCTTCCAGCTCCAGGATCTTTTCCACGTAGGCGGTGACATCCTCAACCGTATGAGCGGGATAGCGGCCGATGGGAACCTCCGGGATGGACCCATAGACCGTCGCCAGGCGATCATCGGTGGCCCAGGTGCTGGTGAGACCCTTTTCCACCGTGGGAACGATATTGTGGGATTTTCCGGTGAGATTGCGATAATCATAATCGGCGTCACCCAGTAAAAAGACCAACGGTCTCAACGGGGGGAGAGCGGACCCGTGTTCGCGCATCCATTGAATGAAAAAGCGGATGGCCATGGGGTCGGCACAGCCCCCGGTGAACTCGTCGTAAATCGTTTCCAGGGACGCGTAGAGGGAGGCGGAACGACGCTCCAGAAGCGGAGTGGCGGCCGACCGAAATTCCTCTGGTCCGATGATCACATATTCGGCGTATAGTGTCGGATTTCGGAGTTGGGTGAAAGAACGGGCACCGACCCATTCCAGGGACACCGGAGAGACTGCCTGCTGATGATTAAAGGCGAGGAACCGGCGTACTGTTTGGGTGGCACCGGTCACGGTGACCTGCCAGTTCCCGTCCGTACCGACAGGAGACAGTTGAACGGGATTCTCTGCCTGGGTTACGTCCCAGATTTCATCCGGAATCGGGCCGGTCCCCTGAAAGGCAGTCGGGAAATTCATATCATACCACTGGACCGGACCGGAATCAACCGTCAGGTGACGGTCGTAATAAAGCGTAAAACGGTCATAGTATGGAGCCGAAGCGGGATCACCGGAACGGTTACTGAGTACCAGACTATTGACACCGTCTACCAGGAGGGTCGGCGCCAGAGTCAGGGTGGGTTCCATTTCTCCGAACCCGGCCCAGGTCAGGTCCTGATGTTCCAGTTCCTGGCCGTTGACGGTCACGGTAATTCGGTGGGAAGCAAACGAGGAAGACTCAGTCGTAGTCCCGCCATAAAAGCGTACCATTAGCTGGGCGTTGGCTCCGGAGGTCACCGGAGACCGACACACGAAGGACAGAGCCTGGCTGGCCCCGGGAGCAATGGCATTCTGTACCCAGAGCAAACCGGATTCGTAGGGGTTGAGCTGATCCCGTTCAGAGTGGAGAGCCGTATGAATGGCGGATTGTGCCGTGCCGGAGTAGCTCCCCGGGGGGTAGGTATCCAGGCGGGCTCCCCGAAGCGCAGTGTTCTCCGGTATCAACAGCCAGTAGACACTGGTCGTGCTGTAAACATTCTGGTTATAGACCAGGTCCTGCCCGACTACATCGAAGCCGCTGGGTCCCTGGGCGTAAAAAAACAGGGTATCGGTCGGATCCAGGACCCCGTTGTCCTCGCCCTGGAATTTGACGGCGATTTCCACCAGGTTTTCCGGTACCGGTTGATTGGGAGTCTGACTGAAGGCGCGTCCCAGGTGGCTGCCGGCGTAGAGGGAAAAAGACCGGGGATCTCCGGTGATTGCCCCCGTCGCCAGATCCAGTACATTCTGGCCGGTAACGTACATCGGGCCGTCGGCGTCGATGGCCAATTTTATCCATTGTCCGGCGGGAAAGGATTGACTTTTAGACAAGGAGCGGCTTGGGGAGGAAATACGCCAGGTTCGGGCCACCTCCCAATTAAGAATCCGATTGCGCAGAGAGGATCGCCTGGGGTAGGGCGGGAGATAGGGCCCCATGGCCGGCGGAAAGGTGATCCGTATCCGTATCAACCCATAGGCCCGGTTTTCAGATTCCAGCGGCGATATTTCCAGAGTGGCGGTATGAAGCCCCTGAAATCGTTGTTTCTGGATCCAACGGATGCCGGTGACCAGAGAATCCCCGGCACGAATGTCGACGCTTTGGGGAGAGTTGGCTTCCACCTCCAGACTGGGGTAGGTATCGTCGGGACACCCGATGAGGACCGGAATGGGCTTTAGATCATCCGCATCCGTCAATGGATTGTGGACCTGAATCACCAGAGT
This sequence comes from Fidelibacterota bacterium, assembly GCA_003695105.1. Classification (GTDB taxonomy): domain Bacteria; phylum Fidelibacterota; class Marinisomatia; order Marinisomatales; family J089; genus J089. Next base: position 1,277 of record RFIZ01000146.1, on the reverse strand, counting down.
CCGGGAGGTCGATTCCAGAACCCGGATCCGGGCAGCGGGATAGACCAAACCGCCCAGAGTGAACATAAGGAAAATCAGTCGACGCATAAGGCAGGAAATATACGGAGGAGCAGGGACATGATTCTGGTATCGGGTTTCCTATCTATGTAACTTTTATACTTGAATTTGCTACGATTTTTCCCCAATTCAGTTCCAACCATAAATCAAACAGAGATGGAGTTCACGAATGTTCGATTTTGACATGATCCAGAACCACTATGCCACTCTTTCCGAAAAATTGACCCGGGCCCGTCAAATGATGGGTCGACCTCTCACGCTGGCGGAAAAAATATTGTTTGCTCATATAGATTCTCTTCCGGAGGTTCCTCCTCGTCGTCTCGAGACCTATGTCTACTTGCGTCCCGACCGGGTGGCGATGCAGGATGCCACAGCTCAAATGGCTCTGCTCCAGTTCATGCAGGCGGGTCGGTCCCGGGTGGCGGTTCCCACTACCGTCCATTGCGATCATTTGATTCGGGCCGAGAAAGGAGCCGGAGAAGATCTGCCCGAGGCGAACCGGACTAACCGGGAAGTCTATGACTTTCTGGAATCGGTCAGCCAGAAGTATGGAATTGGGTTTTGGAAACCGGGCGCAGGAATCATTCATCAGATCATTCTGGAAAATTATGCCTTTCCCGGGGGACTCATGATAGGAACCGATTCCCACACACCCAACGGCGGCGGATTGGGGATGCTGGCGATCGGGGTCGGCGGCGCGGACGCCGTGGATGTCATGGCCGGAATGCCCTGGGAACTGCGCTGGCCGGGGCTGATCGGTGTGAAACTGACCGGATCCTTATCCGGCTGGACGGCTCCCAAAGACGTAATCTTAAAATTGGCCGGGATCCTCTCGGTGAAAGGCGGAACCGGCAAAATCGTGGAATATTTCGGGGAAGGCACAGCCAGTATCAGTTGCACAGGCAAGGCGACCATCACCAACATGGGAGCCGAAATCGGGGCCACCACATCCGTTTTTCCCTTCGATGAACGGATGGCCACATATCTGGAAGGCACGGACCGCCGGGAATTGGCGGATCTGGCCCGGGAGCATCGGGAACACCTGGTGGCGGATCCCGAAGTTTTCGCCCATCCGGAGGATTTTTACGATGAAATCATTGAGATCAATTTATCGGAACTGGAACCCCATCTGGTGGGACCGTTCACTCCCGATCTGGCACATCCCATTTCCCGGATGAAACAGGATGTGGAGGAGGCCGGTTATGAGGACACCCTGAGTG
>RFIZ01000145.1 GCA_003695105.1 Fidelibacterota bacterium | reverse complement strand
GTTCACGGCGGGATGGGTGTCATCGTCCGTGCCGAACACCTGCACCGCTTCTTCCCGCCGGTCCGGGGTCCAGATGGAAGTGACGTCCAGCAGGGCCAGGGCGAAGCCTTCCGGATCCCGGAGCACCAGGGTATCGCCTTCCTGTAGGGTCTCGGCTGCAGCCTCGGTGATATCCAGGGTGATGGGCATGGGCCAGAGGGTTCCGTCCGCCAGGCGCATAGAGGACAGAACCGCCTCATAATCGGCGCGGTTCATAAAGCCCCGGAGTGGGGAGAAACCGCCGTTCAGCAGGAGCTCCAGATCGCAGAGTTGACGATCGTTCAGGGTCCACGACGGCAGGGTGAGAAGTGTTTTCTTGACGGCTTCACGGTCCGCTTCCGGAATCATGAGATTCACCAGCGTCCCGCCATGCGGTTCAATCAAAGAATGAGACATGTAATGACGTTCTCCTATGTAAGGGGTTAGATACGGTTCAGGTCTGGATCGGTCCGACACCGAGCCGCAGGATATGAGGTTCACGGATCCCGGCATACACGTTGCGGGTATCCACGATCAACCGGGCCTTCCGGCGGATCAGGTCGTAATCGACGGACGAATGATGGGTGACGATGACGACTGCGTCCCGACCCTCCAGCTCTTCCGGGGAAAGCGGTGACACGGATGGTTTCTCTCCGCCGTTCCACCTGAGAACCGGCACGAAAGGATCGTAATAGTCCACCCGGGCCTGGCCTTCTTCCAGCAGTTTCATGATATCCAGGGCCGGAGACTCCCGTACATCGTCGATGTCGGGTTTATAGGCCACGCCCACCAACAGGATGGAACTGCGGGACAGGGGAATGCTCCGGGCATTCAGTCCCCGGTAGATGAGGTTGACCACGTGGTGGGGCATCTGGGTGTTGATTTCCCCCGCCAGTTCAATGAATCGCGCCCGGTAGTCCAGGGTTTTCATCTTCCAGGCCAGGTAATGGGGATCGATGGGAATACAATGTCCTCCCAGTCCGGGGCCCGGGGTGAAGCGGGTGAAACCAAAGGGCTTGGTGGCGGCGGCATCGATGATCTCCCAGATATCCACGCCCAGGCGCTCCGCCATGAGGGCCATTTCATTGACCAGGGCGATGTTGATGGAGCGATAGGTGTTTTCCAGGAGTTTGGTCATTTCCGCCGCTTCCGGTGAAGAGACGGGAACCATCCGGGTGATGATGGTCTCGTAGAGGGCCTGCCCGACCCGGGTGCATTCCGGAGTGATGCCGCCGATGACTTTGGGCGTATTGGCCACGGAATAGGTGGCGTTGCCGGGATCGATGCGTTCCGGTGAAAAACAGAGAAAGAAGTCTTTTCCCACCTTAAGGCCGGAATTTTCCAGGGCCGGCAACACCAACTCCCGGGTGGTGCCGGGATAGGTGGTGCTTTCCAATACGACCAGCAGCGGACGATGCAAATGAGGCTGGAGACAGTTGAGGACATCCAGGATGTGGGAAATATCCGGGTCTTTCAATTTGTTCAGGGGCGTGGGCACGCAGATGGAGAGGGCGTCCAGGCCGGCTACACGACTGAAGTCGTCGCTGGCCCGAAACCGCTTTTGAGCGACCAGGTCCCGCAGGATTTCGTCGTCCACGTCGGCGATGGGATTTTCGCCCCGGTTCAGCGCCCGGACCCGGTCCCGGTCGATGTCCAGACCGGTGACGGAGAAGCCGGCCCGGGCGAATTCCACCGCCAGGGGCAAACCGACGTACCCCAGCCCGATGATGCCGATGCGGGTGGTTCGGTCAGAGATGGAGGTCAGCAATGCTTGCATGTGAGAATAGGCGACTGGACAAAAAACAGCTGTTTTTGAGGCGCGAATTTACAGCCACCGACGGAGTCGAACCTATGCCAATCTGGGAGATCGGCGGCCCGTGATGCCGGTCACTCGCCCTCCTCCTGAACCGGCCGTTTGCGGAGATTCCTTCGGAAGAGGGGTGAGTTTTCGGGTCATGCGTCGATCCGGCAGGTGGCGGACGGGCAGGCTCATGGTTCGGCAAGTTCATGGTTCGGCAAGCTCATGGTTCGGCAAGCTCACCATGACTGGAAAAGACCGCATCGCGAGGGATCCTTCTTGCCCCTTGGCAGTGTACCCCTCCCGGGTTAAATTGGACCTTCTTATCTGATTCTCAGCTTCATGAAATCGAAAGAAATCATCCTCTATCTGGAAGATCGCCGCGCCGATGCCCTCCTGGTGAAGCGCAGTCTCCAGTCACTTCCCTTTCCCTTCCGTTTTATCCACGCCCGCACGAAAGAACAGTATCTGGAGTATCTCCGGGATAAGCAGCCGTCCATTATATTGGTGGACTACCAGGTTCCCGGCTATGACGGACTTTCCGCCATTCGGGACGCCCGCCATTACCGGCCCTATACCCCGATTGTCGTGGTGACCGGCTCCATCGGCGAGGAAGCCGCCGTTCAGTGTATCCAGGCCGGAGCCTCCGATTTCGTATTGAAAGATCAGCGCGCCCGCCTGATTGCGGTCATCGATAACGTCCTGGTGCAATGGCGCGCCCGCCGGAAAATCAAGGAATCGGAAGAAAAATACCGGTCCCTGTTCATCGGCTCCCGGGAAGGAGTCATCGTGGTGGACCGCAAAGGCAAGGTCCTGGAAATCAACCCCGCTTTTGAGAACATCACCGGTCTCTCCAGCCGGACCCTGGTGGGCAAGGGCGCCTATACCCTGGCCAAAACCTTTGTGAGTCTGGATGACCTGCCCCGGGTGGTACGGATCATCAATGATGCCCTCCTGGGACACGACATTCCGCCGTTCGATCTCCACTGGCGCAACAAAATTCTGGAAATCACCGTCCCGGCGGTGGCCAATGTCTTTGGCCGCGCGGCGGTGGTGCGGGACGTGACGGAGGAACGCCGGCAATATTCCGCCCTGGCCGAGAGCGAGGCCCGGTACCGGGATCTGGTGGAAAATACCAATGATCTCTTGTGTGTCCATGATTTGGAGGGTCGTTTCCTAATGGTCAACCGCGCCGTCTGTCGCCGGTTACGCTACTCGAAAGAGACCCTCCTCAAGAAAAACCTGCGGGACGTACTGGCGCCGGATGTGAAGGATCAGTTTTACCTCTATTTGGACACGATTCGCAAGGAAAAGCGGGCCACCGGCATCATGAAAGTGCGGGACCGCTACGGAAAAATCTATATTTGGGAGTACAACAATTCCCTGAACGAGTCCGGTGAGACGCCGGTGGTGCGCGGGATCGCCCACGACATCACGGAGGTCTACGAAGCCACCCGGAAATTGAAAGCCAGCGAGGCCCGGTACCGGGATCTGGTGGAGAACAGCCACGATATCATCTATTTGCATGACGAATTCGGCATTCTGATCTGGGTGAATGAAGCGATACGGCGGATCCTGGGTTTTTCGCCCCGTCGTTTCGAACGGTCCAATATCCGCACCTTCATTCAAAAGCCCTACCTGCACGAATGGGACGATTACCTGGTCCGGATCCGGTCTGAGGGAAAGGCGGAAGGGTATGTGCGTTTGCTGGACCGGCAGGGGAAGGAACACATTCTGGAGTACCGGGCCGTCCGCCAGTCCCAACCGGAAGGGCCGCCGCTCTATCAGGGCATCGCCCGGGACGTGACGGAACAGATCCACAACCTGGAACGGCTGGAAGAACGGGAGGCGGAATTCCGCAGCC
>RFIZ01000144.1 GCA_003695105.1 Fidelibacterota bacterium | reverse complement strand
CCGGAGCTGGATACCGTCCTGGCCGTCGTGGCAACCGAAGGCGGGACCCGGGATACCAATGTCCTCGTCGCTCCTCGCGGCGGCGAATGGATCTGGCTGGGCCTGGCGGACATATCCGTTTCCGGCCCGCTCACCGTGGACCTGGTCTTTCCCAATTCCGGTGAGAACCCCCGGCGGGTGTATGCTGATGTGGTCAAGGTCTCCGCCTATCTTCGGGACCGGGACCTGGCGCTGGAACCGGAAGTCATCGATCTGGGCGAAGTGAGTATTTTGGATTCGATCTCCGTTCCGGTCCTGGCCCGCAATCTGGGGCTCGACACCCTGCAGATCTTCTCCGTGACTCTGGCATCAACGGGTGAGAACATCCTGTCCGCCCCCTTGCCCATTCCACCCATGTCTTCCCGGACCCTACAGCTCCCTCTGAGATTCACCTGGCCCGGTCCGATCGTGGATACTCTGGTGGTCCGCTCTGACGATCCGGTGGATGCGACCCTCCCCGTCCCGCTGACGGGAATCGCGGAACCGTTTTTCCTGGTCCTGGACAATGACGACGGGGCGGCGGTATACCAGGAATTCGGAGAATGGCATACCAGCAACGCCCAGGCGTACGGGCCGTCCAGCCGTTACAGTTTCCTGCAGCAGGGCTCCCCCGGGGCCGGAGCCACCTTTACCGGCTCCGTTCCCCAGGCCGGTATCTACGATATCTACGAAATTGTTCCGGTCACCCAGAATGCCAGTCAGGGAGCGCAGTATCGCTTCTGGCTGAATGGCCTTCCGGTCGATTCGATCACCATCGATCAAAACGAGGACAGCGGGACCTGGGTCCGCCTCCAGCGATTGTACCTGGCGGCGGATTTCCCCCTGACGGTGGAAGTCCGTGATCCCGGGAACAGTCCCGGCGGTGTCGTCCTCCGGGCCGACGCCATCAAACTCCAGCAGGTATCGAATCTCTCCGCCACTTCGGAAGACGTTCCCGTGCCGGACAGGATTACCCTGTTCCCGCCCCACCCCAATCCCTTTAATCAACGCCTGACCATCCCGATCCGTCTCCTGGAAGAACGCTCCCTTACACTGGACTGTTATACCCTCCGGGGGCAGTGGGTAACGCGAATTCTGAATCGTTCCCTGCAGCCCGGATCCTATACCTTCGGCTGGAACGGGACCAACGATCGGGGTCAGACGGTTTCTTCCGGAGTGTATGTACTGGTCCTCCGGTCGGGGACCCTTACGCGGAGACAAAAGGTCCTGCTGCTGAAATAATCGGCTATTTTCCGGCGAGGGATGTCCAGGGGACGGGGGAACCCTTCCTCCCCCCTGAGCCTGGCACTCAAAATAAGGGTGACCCGGAACCCGCCTCCCATTCCCAAAGGCTCCCCCAGCCAGGATTGGAGTTTCCTCCGGATTCGGTGTAACTTTCCCGTGAATAACATCGACGGAACCGGAGTGAGTCCCTCAAAAACATCGTTGCCGAAAATTTTCGTCCTGGACACCAACGTCATTCTCCACGACTCCAGTTGCATCGACCATTTCGAAGAAAACGACGTGGCCATTCCCATTACCGTCCTGGAGGAACTGGACCGGTTCAAGCGGGGCAACGAACTGATCAATTTCCACGCCCGTCAATTTCTCCGCCGCATCGACGACCTCACCGGGGACGTCCTGTTTTCCGACGGTATTCCCATCAACGGGTCCCGGGGGAAAATTCGGGTGATCGTAGATCATGAATGGGATGACGACCTGATTTCCGTGTTTGCGGAGGACTCGCCGGACCACCGCATTCTGAACAGCGCCTTCCGGCTGGCGAAACAAAACCCCGACCGCAAGGTGATCCTGGTGTCCAAAGACACCAACCTCCGGATGAAGGCCAAATCTCTGGGAATCCGGGCTCAGGATTACACCACCGACAAGGTGGAATCCATCGACAAGCTCTATACGGGCATTCGCTGGATCGAAGACGGTGATCCCGGCCTGATCGACCGTCTGTACCAGGAGCCGGAGGGTATCCTCTGGGAAGAAACCGGGTTGTCCCCCGATCCGCTGGCGCACCAGAATTTCATCATCAAAAACCGGCAAAAGTCCGTTCTGGCCCAATACCGTCCGGATACCAAAACCCTGAACCGGGTGGACAAAAAAACCGCCTATGGAATTACTCCCCGGAACGCAGAACAGACCTTCGCCCTGCAAACACTCACCGATCCGGAGATTTCGCTGGTGACTCTGTCCGGCAAGGCCGGTACCGGGAAAACACTCCTGGCCCTGGCCGGGGCGCTGGAATGCCGCCGGGATTACCGGCAGATCTATCTGGCGCGTCCCATCGTTCCCCTGAGCAACCGGGACCTGGGCTACCTGCCGGGCGATGTCCAGTCCAAAATCGATCCCTACATGCAACCCCTGTTCGATAACCTGAATGTGATCAAACACCAGTTCAAAGAGCAGGATGACCGGTTTCTCAAAATCAATGAAATGATCGAGACCGAAAAACTGGTGATCGCCCCTCTGGCGTACATTCGGGGACGCAGTTTCCAGAACATCTATTTCATCATCGATGAAGCTCAGAATCTGACACCCCATGAAGTGAAAACCATCATCACCCGGGCCGGCGAGGGCACCAAGATCGTTCTCACCGGCGACATTTATCAGATCGACCAGCCGTATCTGGACAGTCTCTCCAACGGATTGAGTTATCTCATAAATCGGATGAAAGGACAGGATATCTACGGCCACATCACCCTGGTAAAAGGCGAGCGTTCCTACCTGGCGGAACTGGCCAGCAACCTGCTGTAAAGATGGAAGCAGACCGGGACACACCTACCGTTGAAACCCCCGCCGATCTGACCCTGGCGGAAACGGACCTCCAGGTCCTGGACACTTTCGCCCGCTGGGCCAATCGTCTGGGAATCTTCTTGATCGTACTGGGAATTCTCTATGTGCTCACCGTTTTTGTCTATGCCATTCCCACCGTGATCGCGGGGATCTTTTTCATCGCCATGGGAACCCGGCTCACGGCGGCGGCGCGGGAAATCCAGTTGGCCCGGGAAGAGGCGGACGGAGAGGCGCTGATCGCCGGTTTGGCCTATATCAAAACCTTTTTCATCCAGAATCTGGTCTTTTACAGCCTGGTGATCCTGTTCATGATTCTGGTAGCCGTTTTGATGGTCGCCTTCGCACCGATGCTGGAGCACATGCTGGAAGGCACCGAAGGTTTTACGTCGTTCCTAAGATAGATCGGATTCAGTCGTCCAAAAGTTTTTTGGCGGTTTCGTTCACTTTTTCTTCCACCGCCGCTTTGGATTTTTCCTGCAGAGATTCCCCGGTTTTCTGCAGTTGTTTCTTCCCTTTCTCCACTGTCTTTTGAACGGTCTGTTCCACCGTGGCCTTGATTTCGTCCAGATCCCGGGGAACTTCCTGTCCGGTCCAGATGAAATAGGCCAGATACAATACCAGGACGGCGGCCACGATCAACACCAGTTTCAGCAATTTTTTAATGACGCCCACCAGAATGACCAGCGCCAGTACCACCGCCACCGCCAGATACACCGGATTATTGGAAAACAGGTCAATCAACGTTTCCATCAGGGATTCCTCAACTTCAATTTGCGTTTATTCACAAAACCGGTTTTCTCCTCATAGAGTGAAATCAGGTTCAGGATGCGGGGGTCGTCCGGCATGTCCAGCGTCATGGGAACCAGGGATCCCTGTTTGGTTTGGTTCAGTTCCACCACGCCGGTGTAATACCCTTCCTTGCCCGCCTGAACCACCAGTACCGAGCCTACGAGGGACGGCGATTTTACAGCCGTCTGGGAATGTCCGCCAACGATGACATCCACTTCCGGCAGCTTCCGCGCCAGTTCCCGGTCCCGGTCATACCCGCTGTGGGACAGGAGGATGATGAGATCCGGCAGGGGGTAGATTTCCCGCAGGGTGGCTTTCACCGCCTGCACCGGATCCCGGAGATGGACGGATTGTCGAATCTCTTCGGGGTAATACTTGAATGCCTCCGGGTCAATCACGCCCAGAATGGCTACCCGCCGTCCGGCGCGATTGACCAGCACGTAAGGCATGACCCCCGGCAGATGGGGTTTTTTCAGGTTGGTGACCACAATCGGAGCTTTGAGCAAGGGGATATAATCGCTGAAATAATCCCGACTCAATTCCTGGTCCCCCGGCAGAACGGCATCGTAATTCATCAGTCCGTAGCCCACACAGAGCAGACTGTCTTTGAAGGGCCGGGGCGCCGGCGAAAAAAAGTCTCCCGCATCCACCAGGATGGTATTGTCATGTTCCTGGCGGTAGGTTTCCAGGAAGGCGCTTCGTTTTTCGATCGATCCCAGGGGATGATCGGGGCAATAACAATTTTCCAGGGCGCCGTTCGTATTGTTGCTGTGCAGCAGGATGAGGGCGGGGGGGGTGGTCTGCCCCGGGATAGAATATACCAGCAAAAAGAAGAGCCAAACGTTGGGATAAAATGACTTCATCGACAGGAAAATTTCAGTGATTTCCGGAGGATTTCAAGCTATATTTTTCGACCATGTTTATCCGGAAATTCTTCGTTCTGGTTTGGCTATATTCACTGGTTCCTGGACAGACGAGTTATCGT
>RFIZ01000143.1 GCA_003695105.1 Fidelibacterota bacterium | reverse complement strand
TTGAACGCTCGTATTCCCGTTGGCATCGTTCACCTTCACCAATCCGTCGCTGTTGTTCTGGACAACCTGGAAAATTTTGGCGTCGGTGGTATGGGAGGTATGGGCGTTGATTAAATCCCCGTTCCCATTGGCATCTACCGACAACAGGGCATCCGGACTCCCATTATTGATACCGACGTTCCCACCTTCAGCCACACTCAGCCTTTCTGAGGAACCACCGGTATATATTTCACTCAACAGGAACCTGAATCCGCCATAGCTGCCCAGTTGCCAGTCATTCCCCCCTTCGGTGTCATGAAATTTGATATAGGGCGCCGCATCGGAAACCGTGATCTTGGTATCCGGGGCGGTCGTACCAATGCCTACTTTTCCCCCATTGGTCACCACCATTTGAGTGGAATTCCCGGTCTTGAACTGGACATCCCCGGCTCCCGCCACATTGGCATCAGCGGTGATGATGGCATTCCCGGGTGTGGACAAAGAGGAAGCCGATCCTCCCAGGGAAGCACTGGTAAGGCTGGTATTATCCGGAAAGATCAACGCTCCCCCGGCGGACAATTTCAAATTCCCGGCTACATCCAGTCTTTCACTGGGCGTGGAGGTGCCAATCCCCACATTACCGCCGGGAGTGACGGTCATGACTTCCTGGATGCTGGAACCGGAAGACGTGCTGTCCATGGAACGGAGGACCAGATTATTCCCGTTGTTGAAATCCAGGTAGTTGGGCCCCGAAGTACGCATGAGCTGAAGACGATCGGACAAATAGGCCGATCCCTGTACATGGAGTCTGGCCAGGGGACTGCCGGTACCCACCCCCACGTTTCCGCCTTCCTGAACCACAAGGCGTTCCGAAGTCGTTCCATTGGCAACTTCATTGAGAGTCAACCGGCTGGTGCCTTCATTCCCCAGAGTCCACACTGATCCGCCATCCGTATCCGTAAACCGGAGATAAGGAGACGCTGAACTCAACTCCAGCAAACTCCCGGGGGAAGTGGTCCCCACCCCTACATTCCCTGTGGAGGGAAAGGAATTGGTCGCTCCTTTCACGGCATTGGCGGCAGGAGAATTCACCAGCCGCATGCGCTGGGAAATTTCACTGCCTCCGTCCACGGCAATACCCACCCAATAATCATCGGTGAAAGTCAGGGAGGACATGGAATTCACGGTTCCCAATTCCACGGAAAAAACTCCGTGTTCCGTCGTGACGGAACCATGGGTCTCGCTCCAGATTTCATTCCCTCCGGAGGCGGCATCATAGAGGGTAAAGGTCACACTGTGGGTTCCGTTTTCCACGGTACGTCCCGCCGGGTCACGGAGGACTCCCTGAAGCATAACAGACTGGGCGGCGGCCCAGGTAAAGAGACACAGGATCATAATTGGTAGTTGATGACTTGTTTTCATGGGGTTCCTCCGGTTGGATTGAAGGAGTAGGGAAAACCCTACTCGAGTTTTTCCAATTCTTTCAGGGCATCGAAAAAGGTATCTTTTTGGAAACACAGATCGGCTCCCATCGCCTGAGCCTCCTGAACCAGATCTTCATTCATATGAAGGCTGACCATAATCACCACCGAGTCGGGATAGGATTGCTTGATTTTTTGGAGAGCACGCATTCCGTCCATACCCGGTAAAAACACATCCAGGATGATGATGTCCGGTACCCGGGAACCCACCAACTGAAAGAATTCATTGGCGGACACAAATTCCCGTAAACGCCACTCATTTGAATAGGAGTACAGCATTTGTTTCACTATCGTTCTGAAATCGGAATGGTCATCGATGATGGCAATCGTTTTCATGGATTCCTACGGCATTTTTCTTTTTCGCACAGGAAAGCATAGGGCGTTTCATCAGGAATGGAAATACACCTCAGGGATGATTCACCGGACACCCGGGGAGTATTCAGGAGATGGGGCCGGTTTGCACGTCGGCGGTCTTACCCGCCGGGAAGGGATTACATGAAATTACAGATCCAGATCGATCAGTTTATTGACCAGGGCATATTTTACCAGATCCACGTTTTTATGGAGTCCCAGTTTGCGCATGATATTGGCACGGTGAGTTTTTACGGTCGCCAGACTGATGTGCAAAGAATCGGCGATCCCCTGGTTTTCCCAGCCCTGAGCAATCAGGCGGACAATTTCTTTTTCTTTCGGAGTGAGAACCTGTCCTTTCTCAACACCGGGCCGGTGAACATCCAGATAGGTGTCCAGGACGGCGCCGGTCATGCCGGATGATATATATTTTTGTCCGGAAAACACCGTGTCGATCGCATTGACCAGTTCATTGACGGCGGAATTTTTCAGGACATAGGCCGAAGCTCCCGCCCGGAAGGCTTCTTTCAGAAACTCCTCCGATTTATGCATCGTCAGGATAACCACCCGGATGTGGGGAAATTGATTCAGAATCTGCTGACAAAATTCGATCCCGCTGATCCCGGGCAGACTGATGTCCAGCAGAACCACCGCAGGTTGGGCGGTTTCGATGCAACGCAGACCATCCCCGGCCTGGGCGGCTTCGCCGACTACCTGAAAACGGGACTGTTTACTCAACAGGCTGATGACGCCTTCGCGGAATAGTTGATGGTCATCGATGACCACAATGGGAATGGAATCAGGCATGGGTAATCTTCCGGGGAAAAGTTATCCTGATGGTCACGCCCTGATCAATCGCTGTTTCGAGATGAAACGTCCCTCCCAGTTGGGTGACCCGCTCCTCCATATTGGTCAGACCGAAACCGCCGGTGGCCGATTCCCGTTCCCAATGGATGCCGGGATCGAAACCTTTCCCATCATCCCGGATCGAAAAATACAGGTGATCTTTTTTCAAATTCAGTCGCAGGTCCACCTGACTGGCCTCGGCGTATTTGATAATGTTACTGAGGGCTTCCTGCAGAATTCGGTAGATGGCCATTTCCAGGTCCGGGTTCAATCGGTCCCGGGAAATATTTTCTTCGAAGGTGATTTTCAGCTTGCTTTCGGCAGGAACGGTCCGGATTAATTCCCGGATTGCTTGCGGCAATCCCAGGCGCTGCAGCGAGAGGGGATTCAATTCAAAGG
>RFIZ01000142.1 GCA_003695105.1 Fidelibacterota bacterium | reverse complement strand
TGCCGGCGCGTTCCAGCGCTTGTTCGGCGGCTTTCCCGGTGATACGCTTGTTGGAAAGATCCAACAGGAGCAAATGGGTGTCGGTACCCCCGGAGACGACCTGGTAATCCCGTTTCAGGAATTCGTCCGCCATGGTTTTCGCATTGGCCACAATTTGCTGACAGTAGACCTTGAATTCCGGTTTCAGCGCTTCACCGAAGGCCACCGCCTTGGCTGCGATAATATGCATCAGCGGACCCCCCTGGATGCCGGGCATGACCATGGAATCCAGAACTTCCGACAGGTTTTTCACCCGACCCGATTTTGGTGCCACGATACCGAAGGGATTTTCCCGATCCTTTCCCACCATAATCATACCGCCCCGGGGCCCGCGCAGGGTCTTATGGGTGGTAGTGGTAACCACGTCACACGTATCCATGGGTGAAGGATGTAATCCCGTGGCCACCAGTCCGGATGGATGGGCGATATCGGCCATTAAAAAAGCTCCCACGGCCTCCGCCACTTCCCGGAATTGGTCGAATTCGATGAATCGGGGATAGGCGCTTCCTCCACAGATGATGACACGCGGTTTATGTTCCCGGGCCAGGCGCCAGACTTCGTCGAAATCCACCCGCCCCGTTTCAGCCTTCAAATGATAGGGCACGATGTGGAACAACTTCCCGGAAAAATTCACGGGACTGCCATGGGTCAGGTGACCGCCGTGCGCCAGATCCAATCCCATCACCGTGTCCCCGACCCGGGCAAAGGTGAGTAGGGCGGCCATATTGGCCTGGGATCCGGAATGGGGCTGGACATTGACATATTCAGCCCCGAACAGAGTTCGGGCGCGCTCCCGAGCCAGATCTTCGGCTCTGTCCACCAGTTCGCAGCCTCCGTAATACCGTTTTCCCGGGTAGCCCTCGGCGTACTTGTTGGTCATGACGCCACCTGCCATTTCCAGCACGGCGGGACTGACAAAATTTTCCGAAGCGATCAATTCCAGGGTGGAATGTTCCCGCTCAATCTCCCCCACCAAAATCTGGTAGGCCTCGGGATCGGCGGTACGGAGCTGCGAATAGGCCATGGATATTACCAGTTCGGATCTTTATCCAGTTTTTCCGTCACCCACTGATAACAATCGGCCGTGGGCGTCAAATATCCCTTCCGTTTCACTTTGGGATCCAACATGAACCAGTTCGCTTTGGTGAACAATACTTCATTGTCTTCCAGCCATTTCCGGGAAGACAGATAGCGACTAAAATTCTTTTCTTCGGCCTGGGTAAAGTAGGTATGTGCCAGGGAAGCCACGATCCGGTCATCGTCGGTGATTCCGTCTCCCCGACATTCCTGGAAAGCCTTGTAATACACTTTCCCTTTTTGTGCCAGGGCGGCTCCGCTCGATTTGGAAATCTGAACGGCTTTTTCCGCCCAGCGATAGGCTTTATCAAAGTCTTTCAACTCGATATTCAGATCGGAGATCTGGATCGCCACCCGCGAATCCCGGGGATCCAGTTTGAACAATTCCTCATAGGCCTTGGAGGCATTTTCCAGATCATTGACCTGATTATAGGTTTCAGCCAGCTTGCGGTAGGCCAACCGACTGGTATTATCAATAGTGATGATCTTTTCCAACACCGTCAGGGCCTCCTCCGGACGATCGGCATTGAGCAGCCGATCGGCGTAATCCAGCCCGTATGAAATATTATCCGGATTTTTTTCAAATCGCTCGCGGATGAATTCCAATGGATCTTTCCCGCTGTTTTCATAGGCAATCGCCAGCTCTCCCTGGGCGATTTCATTGTCGGGCTCCAGTTCCAGCAATTTCCTCAGGACGTAAATTTGATCATCGTAGCGCTCATTTTGTCCGTACAAATCGGCTAATTCCGTCAAAATGGAGGCATCTTCCGGCGCCATGTCCATCAGACGTTCGTATTCCACAATTTCTTTATCGAATTTCCCCAGCTTTTTATAGGCATAGGCCAGACGTTTTCGCAAATCGATATTATCCGGAAGTTTTTGTAATCCCCGCAGGAGTACATATTCGGAGCTGTCATATTTGGCCAGATATTCGTAGGCAATGGCCCAATACAGGTAAATTTCCTCAGGCGGGGAAAACTGGGGATGGGACTCATCACAGCCCAAATCTACCAGTTCACGGTACACCCTGACGGTGGCCGGCCAGTCCTGATTCCGGTAATATTCCGCTGCTGAACTCATCAGGCGGGGACAGCGGACATTTCGCAGCGAATCCAGTTTGGCAGTGTCGGCCTGTTCTTCAGCACCGGTGTCGGCGGGCGGTACACACATGACAATAACCCCGACCAGAGTCAGAAGCATGATTCCCCGGAGGGTGGATTCGAACCTGTTCATCAAATTTCTCTCCTTTTTACGAACCAGATGTCACTGAGGTTGATATGTAGCGAAAATTTCTGTATGGTGGATTTATGAAACTGTTGAGCCGAGGCCCATCCAAAACTGTAATTGAAGTCAAGAGAATTATCCGTGATGCCAAATTTAATACCAATTCCGGAGGTGAAACCACCTTCGATCAGTCGCTCTCCCGATTGCAAGGTGTACCCGCTGCCGTAGGTCCCCACCGAGTAACGTAAACGGGACTCCCACCCTTTGCTGAATTCTTTGGGATAGTGCATCCAGTGGAGAGCTCCGTTCCAATTTTGTTGAACCGGTGACGACAACGG
>RFIZ01000141.1 GCA_003695105.1 Fidelibacterota bacterium | reverse complement strand
GCCTTCCGGACTGATAACGGAGAACCAGGTGTTCTCCAACATCAGGAGCCGGTCGCAGACGCCGATACCCAGAGCACCGCCGCTGGCGCCTTCCCCGATGACGACCGAGAGGATGGGAGTTTGTAGCTGGGCCATTTCCAGTAAATTCCGGGCGATCGCTTCTCCCTGCCCCCGTTCCTCGGCTCCGATTCCGGGATAGGCTCCCATGGTATCGATGAGGGTAATGACTGGCCGGTGAAATTTCTCCGCCAATTTCATCACCCGCAATGCCTTTCGATATCCTTCCGGTCGCATCATGCCAAAATTGCGGTATAGGTTTTCCTTGGTGTTGCGACCCTTTTGCTGGGCAATGTAGACGACTGTTCGACCCTGAAATGTCCCTAGTCCGGTGACCACCGCATGATCATCGGCAAAATGGCGGTCGCCATGTAGTTCGATAAAATCGGGCGACCAGGCGCGGATGTAGTCCAGACTGTAGGGTCGGGAAGGATGACGCGCCAATTGGACCCGTTGCCAGGGATTCAATTTGGAATGGATTTTTTTGATCGTATTCGAGCGTTTGGTCAGGAGTTTTTTCAATTCTCCGCTGGGCTCTGAGTCGGCCGCCACCGGCCCCAGAGCAGCAATGGCCTCATCCAGCTCACGGATCGGTTTTTCAAATTCGAGGTAACTGATTTTCATCATCTAACTAACGATTTCACAAGTATTTCCAGGTCCAGAGTAAAGGTTTGGTTTTGCAAATAGTAGCGATCCAGGGCCTCTTTTTCCTGATCGTCCAAATCCACTGTCCGGATCCGATCCAAACCCGTAATTCCCGGTCGACACACTGGATGAGGATCCGGTTCCGATTCCGGTACCAATCGTGACCCCACCAGACTGATCCTTCCCAGAAAGACATTCCAAAGGAGGGGCAGGAATCGCAAAATCGGATAGCGGGAATTTAGAAGATACGCCCGGAAGGTAGAATGGTTTTCTCCCCAAAACCGGACCGGAGTCAGTTTCCCGGAAAGAGAGGCTATCAAAAGCACCGGAGAGAATAACAGCAACCCGCCTCCACTGACCAGAATATCAAACAGACGCTTGGTAAGGAGATGAAAGCGGTAGTAGAGCGGATAATCGATATTCACAAAGGAATAATCACCGATTTCTTCGATTGAGGCCTGCCCCAACAAGATATCGCGGTGCCGCGGAACCATACGGTAGGTCAATTTCAATTCTTTGGTCAAGTCCATGATGTGCACAATTTCCTGATAGGAAAAAGATTGGGTGGGAAAAATCAACTCCCGGATGTGGTATTTCTTTACAATGGCCCGCAAGTCATCCACAAACCCCAGAAATGGAACCGGCAATTGGTCCATTTGCTCCGGTCGTTTGCGATCACAGCAGCCTACGATATCCAACCCCGTGTCGAACCGCTTCAGAATGTGTTGAGTGATTCGTCGACATTCCTCATCCGTGCCCATGATGAGAGTTTTGCGACGAAACAGGACCGTATGCCTCTCTCCCACCGGACGAAAATACCCCTTGCCGATCAGGGCCTGGACGACCATCCTCCAACCGGGGATCATGATTGTAATCAGCGCCGTGGCCACCAGAATCACCAGTCGGGAAAAGGCGTATTGTTTGAAAAAATAGGTAAAAGTGACCGCCAGGAAAAAACCCGTCAGGGAGGAAAGTACGGCCCGGGAATAGGAAAACAGATACCGGGAATATAATTGAAACAGGGCATTCATCCCGATCCAGAACAGAACATAGACTCCCGGCACCAACCCGGAACTGGACACGATTGGCTCAAAATCATCAAATCGCAGCGGAATGGCCAGGAGGAAGGCTATCAGTACCGCCAGTCCATCCAGCACGATCGACAGGATTTGGGTTTTCCATTCTCCTAAGAGAGATACCCATTTGCGGACATAGACACCGGTTGCGATGATTTTTCGCAATAGAAAACTGTAGGAGCGGGAAAAATGTTTTTGCGAAAAAATGATCATCGCCTGATAAAAGGCGTGAATACTGTCAAAGGGAGCTGATTTCACCGATTCGCCCTGATAATGGACGATTTGGGTCCGGGGGTAATAATGAATACTGTATCCCTGAGCTTTCACCCGGTAACACAGATCCAGGTCTTCCCCATACATAAAAAACCGTTCATCAAATCCATCTACGGCTTCAAAAACGGACCGCCGGACCAGCATACAGGAGCCGCTGATAGCATCGACGGAATGAATTTCATCCTCATCGAGGTAGGTCAAATTGTAGCGTCCGGCCCATTTCGTCCGGGGGAACAGACGAGACAATCCCAACACCTTGGGTAAGGCCACACTCAGGGTGGGAAACGTTCGTTTGCAGGCCAGTTGTAAAGACCCATCGGCGTTTAAAATTTTCGGACCGACGATTCCCACCTCCGGATGAGCCTCCATGTAAGTCACCAACGAAGCAAGGGTATCTTCCTGAACGACCGTATCCGGATTGAGAATGAACAGATAGTCGCCGCTCGTGTCGGCTACGCCCCTGTTGACGGCCTTACCAAAACCCAGGTTGGTATCCTGGGCTTGAATTTTGACCTCAGGGAATTGGGTGCGGATTGTGGCCACCGAATCATCAAAGGAGTGGTTGTCCACGACGAGTATTTCGAGGAAACCGTCGTAATTCGATTGCTTCAGGGACTGGATGCAATGGACCAGGTAATCCCGGACATTGTAATTGACAAGGATCACCGATACGGACGGAAACGAGGAAGCGGCGGACATAGGTGGTCAGCGTGCCAACCCCAATAAGCGCCACAAACGTAACCGCAGGACCATGAACATGGCTTCCACCAT
>RFIZ01000140.1 GCA_003695105.1 Fidelibacterota bacterium | reverse complement strand
GTGATCAAAATAGGACATAACCGTTGGGATCACAGCGCCACCACCCCGATGGATGAAACGGTTCTCCGGGAAATGAGCACCGTTCAGCGGGACATCTTCGGCAATCCGTCCAGCACCCATGCCTACGGACGGAAAGCCCGCCACCGGGTGGAAAAAGCCCGGGCGCAGGTGGCCGATCTATTGCAGGCCAGCCCGCTGGAAATCATTTTTACCGGAGGCGGATCGGAGTCCAATAATCAGATTCTGTGGAATCTGTTGTACTCGCGCCGGAAACATGTGGTCACGTCGGCCATCGAGCATCCTGCGATTCTGACGACCCTGAAACATCTGAAAAATTTTGGCATCCGGTATACGGCCGTACCGGTCGATCGCCAGGGTAGGGTGAACCCGGATGAGGTGCGGAAAGCCATCGAACCGGATACGGGATTGATCACCATTATGCTGGCCAACAATGAAATCGGCACCGTCCAGCCCGCCGAAGAAATCGGCCGCATAGCCCGGGAAGCGGGGATTCCGTTCCACACGGACGCAGTCCAGGTACCGGGCAAATTGCCGATCGACGTTCGTCGTCTCGGTGTCGATGCCCTTTCCTTGTCCGCGCATAAATTTTACGGCCCCAAAGGGGTCGGATGTCTCTTCCTCCGCCAGGGGTTTCAGCCACACGCCCATATTCTGGGTGGCGGACAGGAACGACGACTCCGGGCCGGCACGGAAAATGTTCCCGGCATCGTGGGCATGGGGGTGGCGGCCGAATTGGCCCGGGAGGGGTACGGTCCCCATTTGCAGGCCCTGGAAGCCCGGTTTCGGGAACGACTAACTTCCCTCTGCCCGGAGATCCGTTTCAATGGGGACCCGGACCATCACCTCCCCGGACTGGTGTCGCTCACGGTTCCCAACCCCACCACCGACATTCTCCTCATCAAACTGGATCGCCGCGGCCTGGCCGTCTCCGGTGGTTCGGCCTGTTCTTCCGGTTCGGTCCAGCCTTCGCGGGTTCTCCAGGCTATCGGCCTGTCGAACGATCAAAACCAGCGAACCCTCCGCATCAGTTTTGGGAAAGGAAATACCCTGGAGGAGGTGGACGTTTTGGCCCGGGCGCTGGCGGAAATTTGCGGGAGCGGTACATGAGGAACCGGGTCATCGTGGGTCTCAGCGGCGGCGTCGACAGCGCCGTGGCGGCCTTGATGTTAACCGAAGCGGGCTGGGACGTGGAATGCCTCTTTATGAAAAACTGGGAAGAGGACGATCCCAACCCTGCCTGTTCCTCGGAGGAAGATTATGTCATGGCCCTGCAGGTGGCCGAAACCCTGGGACTCCCCCTTCACACAGTGAATTTCGTTCAGGAATACTGGGATCGGGTGTTTACCTATTTTCTGGATGAATACCGCCGGGGACGGACTCCGAACCCGGATGTGTTGTGCAATCGGGAAATCAAATTCAAAGCGTTTTTGGACTATGCCCTGACCCTGGGAGCGGAAAAAATAGCCACCGGTCATTATGCCCGCCTTATCAGGGCTGCGGGTGGCACCCAATTGTGGAAAGGCGTGGACCCCGGTAAGGATCAGAGTTATTTTCTTTATATGGTACCCCAAACGGCACTGGAACGCTCCCTGTTTCCACTGGGGGAATACACCAAACGAGAGGTGCGGGAACGCGCCCGGCAGGCCGGATTGCCCAATGCCGACCGGAAGGACAGCACGGGCATCTGCTTCATCGGAGAACGGAAATTCAGTGAATTTTTAAGCCATTATCTTCCGGCCCAACCGGGGATGATCGAAACCGAAGACCACCGTGTGGTCGGGACGCACCGGGGTCTCATGTATTATACCCTGGGACAACGCCAGGGCCTGGGAATCGGGGGCGGCCATGGGAAAGAAGGTTTGGCTTGGTATGTGGTGCGCAAGGATGTGGAACGAAACGTGCTGGTGGTGGCTCAGGGACAACGGAATCCGGCTCTATATTCCCGGGGACTGGAAGCGACCCAATTGTACTGGATCAACGGAGAGCCGGTCGGGCATGAGATGGAAGTGACGGCCAAAATCCGCTATCGGCAACCCGATCAGAACGCCGTTTTGATTCGGGTCGGAGAGGACCGAATCCGGCTGGAATTCGAGGAACCCCAATTCGCTGTGGCGCCCGGACAGGCGGTAGTGATATATCAGGGAGAACGCTGTCTGGGCGGCGCCACGATCGAACGGGCGTTACGTCCCGTGCGGGAGGTGGCATGAAGCGTCCTCTGGCAGTGGCCATTCTGGCGGCCGGGAAAGGAACGCGCATGAAATCGGACCTGGCCAAGGTGCTCCATCCCGTGGGCGGCAAGCCCATGATTTTGCACGTCGTATCAACCGCCCAGGCCGTAGGCGCCGAGCGGGTGATCGCCATTCTGGGACACCAACGGGAGCGCGTGCTGGAAGTGCTCGTCGGAACCGGAGCGGAAGCGGTGATCCAGGACCCCCAGCTGGGGACCGGCCATGCCGTCCAACAGGTAGCCCCCCTCCTGGATGAACAGAAGTGGGATCTGCTGGTCTTGTCGGGAGACGTACCGTTACTGCGGGTCTCCACCCTCAGGAATTTGCTGAACCGGCACCGCCGGGAAGGGTGCGGAGCCACCCTGTTGACAGCCCGGTTGGACGATCCCCAGGGATACGGCCGGATCCGGCGGGACGGTGCCGGACATCTGGAAGCCATTGTAGAAGAGAAGGATTGTACTCCCGAGGACCGGAGCATCCGGGAAATCAATGCGGGAATCTATCTGTTTCAGTCAGAGTGGTTGTTCAAAGCCCTGCGTTTGGTTCGAAACGACAATGCCCAGGGAGAATATTACCTGCCGGATGTATTGCCCATCCTCCGGCAGTGGGGCCGGGAAGTGGCCCTGGAACTTTTACCGGACCCAATCGAGATTCAGGGCGTAAATACTCCGGCGCAATTAAAGGAAATTAATCGTATTTTTAGGGCACGTTATGAAGAAACTACTTCCTGAAATCCTGGTACCTCTTTTCCTCTGCAATCTGGTCTGGGGACAGTTCAAAGCCGACGTTTCCCGGCCCAACGTACCGGAAGCTTTGATCCAGTCCCCTTCCTCCGGCGTTCAGCTGTTTTCGCCTCAATGGTTTTCCATGAACCATTCGTTCTCCCTCTCCATGGTATCCACGGGATTCGGTCTGATGGGACTGGGTGCCTATACCAATGAAATGAATTTTCAGTTGCGTCCGAATCTTGAACTGACGACTTTTTTCACCCTGACCCAATCCAGTCTTTCTGCCGGAATACCCCAACGGGGACTTTCTCTGGATCAAATGGGAGTCGGGGCCCGGTTAGAGTATCATCCCACCCAGAACACCCATTTTTCGATTCTGTTGCAAAAGGCACCGACGGTTTGGGGATCATACCCCCAGAATGTCACTCCGGGATGGCGGTAGGATGGCAGCCAGACGGAGACGAAAAAAATCCACCCGCTTCTGGTCGCGTCTTTCTTCAGGAAAACGGAAGAAAAACCGGTGGCAGAATACGGTTCTGAACGGAATCATCGCCGTATTTTCGATTTTTGTCCTGGTCTTTATTTATTCTTTTGCTCAGAAAGCGGAGCCGGGCAAAGTGGAAGTTCCATCCCTGAATCCGTCTCCGCCCCGCCTGGCGGCTGAAGCCTACGAAGCCAATCCCATTCTGGAATATGACGTGGAAGTCTTAAACGGGTGTGGTGAACGGGGGGTGGCCGCCAAGATGTCCGAATTCCTCCGGAAGCACCGGATCGACGTGGTCAGGGCCGAGAATGCGCCTTCCTTCGATTATACCCGGACCCAGGTCATCTCCCGCAACGAAAACGTGGACGCCCTGGAAACCGTAGTGCGGTCCCTGGGATTTGATATGCGGGACCGATCCCGGGTTTTGGTGGTGCCGGATGCCGAGGCGGATGTGGATGTGACGGTCATTGTCGGCAAGGATTATCGCTCCATTCCGGCTGTGGCGGAATATCTTAATTCTATTTTCTGATTTGAAATCCACTCCAGCTCCCATCGACGATTCGGAACGACTGGCTGCTCGTATCGCCTCTTTAGCACTCAATAAAAAGGGAGAGCGGGTGATTCTGATCGATGTCCGTGAACTGACGTCCATGACGGATTTCTTCGTCATCTGTTCCGCCGATACGGACATTCAGGTGAAAGCGATTGCGGATGAGATTCGTCGTGGTACTCCCCATAAACCCACCCACATTGAAGGCTACCAGCAATTGCGTTGGGTCCTCCTGGATTACATCGATGTAGTGGTTCATGTGATGCGTACCCGGGACCGGAACTATTACAATATTGAAAAATTATGGGCCGACGCCCCCCTGAAGGAAATTACGGATGACCATAACGGATCAACTCAGTGATCTGCTGGCCGGTGCCGCCCGGTCTCTCGGGCTCACTCCGCCTGCCGTCCACTTGTCGCCGCCTAAAAATCCTGCCTTCGGTGATTATTCCACCAACCTGCCCCTGATTCTGGCCCGCCAGGCGAAAAAAAATCCTCTTGATCTGGCCCGGGACCTGGTCGATCAGTTGGATCCCCTGCCGGACACCGTAGCGCCGCCGGAAATCACACCACCGGGGTTCATCAACTTCAGACTGCAACCGACTTACTACTATCAGGTTCTCCAGGAAATCCTGGATCATCCGGATCAATATGGCCGGACCCATAGAGGAGCGGGTCAGACGGCCAATGTCGAATTTGTCAGTGCCAATCCCACCGGTCCCCTCACGGTAGGTCACGGACGTCAGGCGGTGTTGGGCGACGTGGTGGCGTCCATCCTGGAATGGCACGGATATGAGGTCACCCGCGAATATTATTACAATGATGCGGGGCGACAAATGCGGCTGTTGGCCGCTTCGGTGGAAGCGCGGTACCGGGAGCTCCTGGGTGAAACGACCGAATTTCCGGAGGACGGCTATCAGGGTGAATACATCCGGGACATTGCCCGTTCGGTGTTGGCCACGTACGGCAACGCCCTTCCCCGGGAAGCGCCGGAATTCCGCCGGGAGGCCGAAACCACCATCTTTCAGGATATCCGCGCTACGCTGGAACAGTTAGGCGTCCGGCATCAGATTTTTTCCAATGAGCAGACCTACTATGAGCGCGGTGATATCGACCGGATTCTGAGCGAATTGAAAGCCCGTGATTTGATCTACGAAAAGGACGGTGCCACGTGGCTGAAGACCACCCGGTTTGGAAAAGAACAGGACACGGTTCTGATCAAACAAACCGGCGAACCCACCTATCGTCTGCCGGATATGGCCTACCACCGGGATAAATTTCAACGGGGCTTCGATGTGATCGTCGATATTTTCGGCGCCGACCACATCGCCACCTATCCCGATGTCCTGGCCGTCCTGGAAGCTCTGGGAATGGATACCGGACGGGTCCGGGTGTTGATTCATCAGTTTGTGACCCTGGTCCGGGGCGGTGAAGCGGTGAAAATGTCCACCCGGAAGGCCAATTTCGTCACCCTGCGGGAATTGGTGGATCGCCTGGGGAAAGACGTAGTGCGTTATTTTTTTATTATGCGCGGTATGAACAGTCATTTGAATTTTGATCTGGATCTGGCCGAAGATCAATCCGAGAAAAACCCGGTATTTTATCTTCAATATGCCCATGCCCGGATTGCCAATATCCTGGAACATGCCCGGGCATTCGGACTGGAGTGGACCCGGCGGTATGATCCGAAGCGATTGACCACCTCGGAAGAATTCCATCTGTTGAAAGAACTGGATCATATTCCCCGGACCTGGGAAGCGGCCCTGGACAGTCTGGAACCCCAGGTGATTGCCCAGAGTCTCCAAAGCCTGGCCACCGCGTTTCATAAATTTTATACCGAATGCCGGGTAGTGACGGACGATCAGGAATTATCCCGGGCCCGGCTGGCTCTGGTCACGGCAGTAAAATCCGTGTTGCGAAACGGGCTGGAATTACTGGGAATTGCGGCCCCCGACCGCATGTAACCATGTTCAATCCCTATATTGATTATTTTCTTCTCTGTCTGACCACGCTGTTCACCCTGATCAATCCCCTGGGAATCACGCCGATCTTTTTGGTCCTGACAGAACGGTTTACCCGTTCCGAACGAATCCGGATTGCCCGCCGGGGCGTGACCACCGCAGGAGTAACCCTCCTGGTTTTTGCCCTGTTAGGTTCCCTGATCTTTAAGGTTTACGGCATTACGGTGGAGGCCTTTCAGATCATGGGCGGGATCATCTTTTTCCGCAGCGGCTTGCGTATGCTGGAGGCCAAGGTAGGACGCACGCGGACGACACCGGCGGAACAGGAGGAAAGCCTGGATCAGGACGATATTGCGGTGAGTCCCATTGGTATTCCCATTATCACCGGACCCGGAGCCATCACGGCGGCCATGTTGCTGTCCAGCAAAGCCCAGTCCCCGGTTCATTACGGAGAGCTGGTTCTGGCCATCCTGGTAGTGTTGTATGCCGTATACCTGATTTTCCGCGGAAGCGACCAACTGTCCAAACGGCTGGGCGCCACCGGCATGCGCGTCTTTCAGCGCATCATGGGTCTCATCCTGATGGTGATCGCGGTGCAGTTCGTCATCCGGGGGGTGGAAACGGTCCTGTCCCGGATTTTGCACACCTGAGCCGGTCCCACTCCTGGTGGACCGCAGTGTGTGCTTTCGTAAAGGGCAGGAAAGAACCTGACCTGCCCGTTCGGATGGGATTGACAGTGAATCGTGGGAACCGCCTGGTCGTGAAATCCGCAGTTTAGATTGCAGGCGGGGTTATCATATGGAGGCGGGGGGTCCGCCACCTGGCGGATAAAAGTCGAACTTTACCCGCCGTTTGCGGGTCCCATACGAAACAGATCGTTGAGGAAGGTCCTTCCGTTACCGGATTTGAGGAATTTTTCCCGTTTTCTGGCACTGGAATAATCAGGGAAGGACTCTGTCATCAGGAGCTCAAAATCACCTAATAATTTTGTCACGGTGGACCGTGGTGATCGGTGTTCCTTCAACCTTCGGGATAGATTGTTGGTAATACCAACATACCGCTTGGGTTTATTTTTACTTTGTAAAACGTAAACTGTAATCATCCGAAAAATTCGTAGAATATCGTGGAGGCGGGGGGTCCGCCACCTGGCGGATAAAAGTCGAACTTTACCCGCCGTTGGCGGGTCCCGTCCGATACAGAACCTCAGCCAACGTGGAGGCGGGGGGAGTCGAACCCCCGTCCGAAATAGAACCTCAGCCAACGTCTACATGCTTAGTCTGCTGGGGAGGTCTCGCTCACAGAGACACCAGCGACCCTGCCTCTCTGAGCCAGTCCGTGAATTCTCGTTGGTTTTATCCGGACTCTAAAACCAACCAGCCTGTGAGGATGACGCCCTCAGGCAGGACCACAGGCGAATCCTACCGAGAACGGACTACCGGATTAAGCGGCAGCCATATAGCCGTAATCGGCACTTATGGTGTTTCCAGGGGTTTAAAGAGGTCCCGGACACCTCTGCATGCAATTGACCGACGTTTCTATCCCGTCGAAACCGGTCGCCCCCAATTGTCAAAGATCAACCGAGTTTACATCCATTTTTGGATTCCGGTTCCCATTCTTTCGAAAAAAATGTCCCACAGGGTTTACCTGGCAGGGTGGATCGGATCCTTTGCGGAGTCTTTCACCGAGGAAAAACAAAAGGCCCCGAACGCCAACCCGGAGCCTTTTTGATTTCACTAGCCAACCTCGTCCTCTAAATTCGACCTCGAATTCAAATTTTGAGGTAAGGCAAAACTATCAAAGTCCGGAAAAAGTCGCAAGTCCCGGAGTGTATTTTCTGGAAGTATTTTCACATCCCATCCGGCCCGGCTATGCATTGCCATCAAACGAAAATATTCCTATATTTTCATTGAAATTGTGAAAAAATTTGTTTCATATGGATAAAATCGATAAAAATATTCTGGAAATGCTCCAAAATAATGGACGAATGACCGCAGGGGCACTGGCGAACGAGTTGGGGATTTCCCGGACGGCCGCCTATGAGCGGATCAAAAAACTGGAACGCCGGAGGATCATTCGCAAAGTGGTGGCCCTGATCGATCCGGCCCGGGTCGGCCTGACCTGTTTCACTTTCGTGGAAGTCCAGTTGGAGCGGCATGGCCGGGAAGCCGTGCAACGATTTCTCCACGCCATCACCTCCATTCAGGAAGTGATGGAGTGTCATCACATCACGGGAGAAGCGGATTTTCTGTTGAAGGTAGCCACGAAGGATACCGGATCCTACGAGGACTTACTGCTGAATCAACTGACGGCCTTGCCGGACGTACGGAATCTGAAAACCCTGGTCGTATTGTCTACCATCAAACAGGAAACAGCCTATACCATTCCTTAAATCACGAATCATCAGAAAGGGTATTTTATGCAGCGGGGAAAAGAATTAGGTATCCATTCCCGGATCACCCACGCCGGGGCCAATCCGGACCAGGAGTTGGGAAGTGTATCCCCACCCATCTATCAAAGCTCCACCTTTCGATTTGCCACTGCCCAGGAAGGCGCCCGCCGATTTGCCGGAGAAGAAACGGGGTTCATCTATACCCGTTTGGGCAATCCTACAGTGGCGGCTTTGGAAAGCGCCGTAGCCGATTTGGAAGGCGGTGCCGGTGCCCTGGCTACCGCTTCCGGGATGGCGGCAGTGAATTGCATCTATCTGGCCTTGCTGGAAGCCGGCAGCCATCTGGTGGGAACCGACGCGTTGTACGGATCTTCCCGCCGTATTATCGAAACCGAGTACAGTCGTTTCGGGGTCACCTATGATTTCGTGGATACATCCCGACCGGAAAAGGTGGCGGAAGCGGTGCAGGATCACACCCGGTTGGTTTTTCTGGAATCCCCGGCCAATCCCACTCTGAAGCTGACCGATATCGCCGCCTGCGCCGACATCGCCCATCGAAGCGGCGCGTTGGTGGTGGTGGACAATACATTCATGAGCCCGGTCCTTCAAAATCCCCTGGCCCTGGGAGCCGACATCGTCATCCACAGCCTGACCAAATACATCAACGGACATACGGATGTGGTGGGTGGAATCATCGTGTTCAAAACCCGAGAGTTGCTGGAACGGGTCCGCCCCGTATTTATCCAGTCCGGCGGGTGCATGGATCCGCACCAGGCCTGGTTGATCCTGCGGGGCTTGCGGACCCTGGGAT
>RFIZ01000013.1 GCA_003695105.1 Fidelibacterota bacterium | reverse complement strand
GCTCCACACGCTCAAAAGGAGCATCCCGGGCTGTCATTTGATAGGCGTACATCATACCTCCGTATTTTCCAAAAGGATTGCCGTCCCCTGTCCTCCGCCGATGCAGGCGCTGGCGATACCGTAGCGCACTCCTCGCCGTTGCATTTCCAGAGCCAGCGTATGGGTCAGGCGGGTCCCCGTGGCCGCCAGGGGATGACCGATGGCGATGGCCCCTCCGTTCACATTGACGTTGGCAGGATCCAGCTCCAGTTCTTTCATCACGGCCACGATTTGGGCTCCAAAGGCTTCATTGATTTCGTACAAACCAATATCATCCGGATTCAGGCCGGACAATCGGAGGACATTGCGGATCGCCGGCGCCGGTCCGATTCCCATGATTTCCGGGTCGACTCCCACGGAGGAGGAAGCGACAATCTGCGCCAGGGGCTCCACCGGCAGCTCACGTACCACCGCCCCGGAAGCCACCAGGACGGCGGCGGCTCCGTCCACGATCCCACTGGAATTACCGGCCGTCTGTACCCCGTCTTTTGCAAACGTGGGCGGGAGTTGTGCCAGTTTTTCCAGACTGGTTTCCCGAATGTTTTCGTCCCGATCGAGGGAAGCCCGCGAAGGATTCAACCGAAATTTCCGGGGCGCCAGTCCCTCCAGTTCGTGGGTATCTGAATGGACGGGAATGATTTCCTGAGCCAGAACTCCCTCCTGCTGCGCCCGCAGGGCCCGGGAATGGGATTCAAAGGCAAAGGCATCCACCTCTTCCCGGGTGAGACCATATTTCCGGGCCAGGTTCTCCGCCGTCATACCCATCGTACATCCGGAAGCCGGATCCAGTAATCCTTCCCAGAGCATGTCCCGGAACTGGACCGCGCCCAACCGATAGCCCAGGCGATTTCCGAAGGACGCCGTGGGAGCCAGGGTCATGTTTTCACTCCCCCCCGCCAAAACCAGGGAAGCCTTCTCCAGCAGAATCTGCTCCACTCCGGCAATGATGGATTCGAAGCCGGACCCACAGATCCGTTGAACCATGAGAGCCGGCACCGACCGGGGGATACCGGAATAGAGGGCGATATGCCTCGGCAGGTACAGGGCGTCGAAACCGGCCTGGATGATATTGGCGAAAACGACATGGTCCACCAGGGCCGGGTCGATCCCGGTCCGGTGAAACAATCCCCGACTGGCGATGATTCCCAGATCGGTGGGATTGACGGTGCCCAGGGTTCCGCAGAATTTCCCGAACGGGGTCCGGGCCCCGGCCACGAGATATACATCCTGATACTGAGCTCCAAACACGGATTTAGGCATAGACGTCTCCCTTCATGGCGATGATGGCCGCACCGTAGGCAATGGAATATTGGGCCTGGGGTACGACTTCAATGGGCATAGGCATTTCTTCGATCAGCAATTCCTGGAGATACGGATGATGGGCGATGACGCCGCCGCACAGGTACAGCGGCAGGGACGGTTCCAGTGGCAGTTTCCGGATCCGGTTGAGGATCGAGAGGTATATCCCCCGGGCAATATCCTCCAGCGGTACCCCATCCAGCAGCCAGGTAAGGATTTCCGATTTGGCGAAAACGGTGCAAAAACTGTTGATTTGACGGTCGGACGTGGATTTTCGGGCCAGCGGACTCAGGGAAGCCAGGTCCAGCTCCGCCTTTTCGGCGATTTCAGTGATAAACGCTCCTGTTCCGGCGGAACACTTGTCGTTCATGGAAAAATGTTCCACCGTGCCTTCCGGACCGCTCCGGATCACTTTGATATCTTCACCGCCGATATCCAGTATGGTCTTTTCCTGCTCCGGGTACAGGTGGCTCACACCCACCGAGGCGCAGATCAGTTCCGTTTTCCGGATGGCAGCGGGGTAGGTGTTACGGCCATACCCCGTGGAACAGATTCGCTCAGGGTGAAAGCGGGATTGAATTTCGGCCTCGATGGATTCCCGTGTCTGACGATTGCGGGTCAAAGTCTTGTGCACGGCCCGGTAGACGGAATGTCCCTCCGGATCGACCACCTGATATTTGGTGTAGCTGGATCCCAGATCCACGCCCAGATAGTAATTACCCACTACGCCTCCCTGTACTCGGATGGAAATTCCATCAAATGCACCATGGCGGTGAGGGCCGTGTTGAGAGGGGTGGGAATGCCCGCTCGTTTCCCGTATTCGGCTACTTTCCCGTTGAGCCAGTCCACTTCCGTCCGCCGACCGCCTTCCATATCAGCCAGCATGGAGGGTTTATGGTGTCCGGCCGTCTTCAAATAGGTCATGCTTCGATCCAGGAAATCTTCCGGCAGGTGAATTCCATTTCCGGTGGCGACGTCAATCGACTCCCGGAGTAACCCTTCCACTAAATCCAGGGTGCCGGGAAAGTCCATCACATCTTTCATGGTCCGGCGGGTGATGGCACAGACGGCATTCAAGGCCGAATTCAGGATGGCTTTTTCCCACACCTGGCGGCGGATATCGGACACGTATTCCGTCTGCAAACCCTGCCGGGTGAGGTTGGCTGCCACTTGTCGGGCCACGGCGGCGCTTTTCTCCGTGAGAGCCGTGATGTAATTCGGCGGATGGAAAAAACTGACGAACACGGTGCTGCCGCCGGCCATGTTGCCGGCATAATTGATGACCATCCGCAGAACCCGGTCCGGACCGAAAACGGCAGCGGCGGCGGTTTCATTGTCGATCCCGTTTTGGGCACACAGGACCCGAAAGCGCCCCTGATCGATGGATTGCAGTTCCCGGAACACGGCTTCCATCACGGAGGCTTTCACGGCCACGATAACCAGATCCAGGTCGTACATACCCAAACCGGTTACGGTCCGGCAGACGGGTATTCCCCGAACGCTAGCTTCGATGGTGTGGGTGAGCTGAATGCCGTCGCGGGAAATGGCGTCCGTGATCACAGGGTTGATGTCGCAGGCAATGGTCTGCAACCCCGCCTGGTGAAGATGGGCCGTGAGAATACTTCCGACTGGTCCCAGACCGATGACCCCGATTTTCATTCGAATCCCCCTAGACCGTAGCGTGGCGCCGGGCTTTGAGCTGATCGATGAATGTCTCCAGTTTGGTCAGCATCTGCCCTTCACTGAGAAAGCGTAAATCGTTTAAATCTCCATCGATCACCACGGTGGCAAAAGGCGATGTCTCCTGTAGTTTGCGAGGCAGACCAAACCGATTGTTACTGTTGTTGAAACACGTTTTGGAATCATGAAACACAACTCCATCCACCTGAAACTTTTCCATGAGTTCCAACATGGCCTGTACCTTGGTCCGTTCACCCCGGTTGATGAAAATCTGGGTATAGGCATGGGCCATGGATTCCAGGGGGCGTTGCGGATCGAAGGCGTCGAATACCCAGCTGTTGCAGTAGGTGGAGGCGACCACGGCTGTCTGGTTTTCCCGGAAAAATTCAGCCAGTCGACGCAGTCGTCCCCAAATGGGCATGCCTTCCCAGTACAAACGCACCTCCTCATCGGGTACGGCCCCGGGGGTCTCTTCCCGGGTCAATTCCGCCAGGGTGTCCTGGTAAAAGGTGACGCATTCCGGGGTTCCCCGTAACACCACAATCGGAGCCATAAGAATGGTTCCGTCGAAAAAAGTCAGGGGGGCCGGCCGGCGCCGGGCCGTCTCCAGTACCTGTTTCCAGAGCCGGGTAGCGGCGGAACTGAGTTCCAATACCTCCACCAGTCGATCATTCTGCAACGGAGATCCGATCACTTCTTCTCCCACCGCGATCAAGTGTTCAAACTGGGCCACCACATCGTCCAGGTGTCCCTGGGTGATCTCTTCCAGAT
>RFIZ01000139.1 GCA_003695105.1 Fidelibacterota bacterium | reverse complement strand
GTATTCTGAGGGTCATCGGTATGACCGCATTGGATCTGCGGTCCGTTATCCGGAAGCAGGGATTTTTCATCGGCGGATCGGGCCTGGCAGCGGGAATCGTCCTGGGTTTGGGCGTCGTCGCGGGACAACAAACCTTTGGTTGGATCCGGCTACCCACTGACATTTACGCCTTTTCGCACCTGCCCATGATCATTACGCTGCGGGATGTGATCGTGATACCGGCGATCGGGATCCTGTGTATATTTTCGGCTACCCAGGTGGCGATCCATCGGGCGCTGAAAATCCATGCCCGGGATGCTATTCAGACGGAGAAATGATGTTACAGGCGATTGATATTCATAAATCTTACCGCAACGGCCGTCGGGCTCTGCCGGTCTTGCAGGGCATCAACCTGGAGCTGGAACCCGGCCAGATACTGACGATTATGGGTCCTTCCGGGTCGGGAAAGTCCACCCTGTTGAACATCCTCGGCACGCTGGATCGGCCCGATCAGGGACAAATCCTCTACCGGGGTGAAAACCTATCCGACCTGGCCGAAAGAGATCTGGCCCGCTTTCGCAATGAACATCTGGGTTTTGTATTTCAATTTCATCATCTTTTGCCGGAATTCACCGCGGAGGAAAACGCCCTCATGCCGGCAGAAATCGGAGGGAGGACCGACCGGAGGTCCTGGGCGGAGGAATTGTTCGACCTCATGGGTCTGACAGAACGACGCCATCACTATCCCCATGAATTGTCGGGAGGAGAACGCCAGCGGGTGGCTCTCATCCGGGCGCTGATCAATCGTCCGCAAATCGTCCTGGCAGACGAACCGACGGGGAATCTGGACCAAAAAAATGCTCAAATCATATTGAATCTTTTTGTTACTATTCAGAAGCGGTTTCATCAAAGTATCGTCATTACGACCCATAATCCCGATGTGGCGGCCGTCGGGGAGCGCCAGTATGAATTGCAAAATGGAACTCTGGCTGTGACGGGGAGTATTTGATTCCTACCGAAAACGGAGTAATTTCACGCAAGTATGAAAGAAAATTTTTCCAAACGGGTCCAATCCATCATGCGCCATGCCAAGGAGGAGGCCATCCGCCTGGGGCACAGTTATGTGGGATCGGAACATCTCCTGCTGGGGTTGCTGGTGGAAGGAACCGGTTTTTCGCTGAAAATCTTTGAAATTTTTGACACCGATCCCGAGTCGGTCAAATCCATGGTGGAAGATTTGGTCAAATCTTCCGGCGGAACCATGACCCTGGGGCACCTGCCCCTGACACGCCGGGCGGAACGAATTCTGCGCAATGCCTACCACGAAGCCACGAAGATGAATCAAACCGTGGCCGATGACACCCATCTGCTGTTGGCCATGCTCCACGAATCCGAGGGGATTGCGTTTGAAGTGTTGGCCAGTTTTAATCTGGATTATGATTCCGTGCGGGAACTGATTTTACAGGAAGAAGAAAAACAGGAACCGGTAGAGCCGGGGACGAAACCCAAAAAATCCACGACTCCCGCCCTGGATCATTTCAGTCGCGATATCACCGAACTGGCCCGGGAAGGCAAACTGGACCCGGTGATCGGCCGGGAGGAAGAAATCGAACGGGTGGCTCAGATACTGACCCGGCGCAAGAAGAACAACCCGGTTCTGATTGGCGAACCAGGGGTGGGAAAGACCGCCATCATCGAAGGCCTGGCTTCCCGCATCGTGGCCCGGACCGTCCCCAGATTGTTGCGGAACAAACGGATCTTGGCGCTGGACTTGCCGGCGATCGTAGCCGGAACGAAATATCGCGGCCAGTTTGAAGAACGCATGAAAACCATCATGCAGGAATTGGAAAGCAACGACGATCTGATTCTGTTCATCGACGAATTGCACACACTGGTGGGGGCCGGCAGTGCCGCCGGCAGTCTGGATGCATCCAATATGTTTAAACCGGCGCTGGCTCGGGGTGACATCCATTTTATCGGTGCCACGACCATGGACGAATACCGGAAAAATATCGAGAAAGACGGGGCCCTGGAACGGCGGTTTCAAAAGGTGATCATCAATCCGCCCCATATCGAGGAAAGTATTCAGATTTTGAACGGGTTGAAAGCCAATTACCAGTCCCACCATAATGTCATCTACGACGATGCTGCGATTGAAGCCTGCGTGCGGCTGTCCCACCGTTATATCCACGACCGGTTTTTACCGGATAAGGCCATCGATGTGATGGATGAAGCCGGATCCCGGGCGCACCTGATGAATACCAAGGTGCCGGACGAGATCCTGGAACTGGAAGCGGAGATCGAAGACATCCGCAAGCAAAAGGACCAGGCGGTGGCGGATCAGGAATTTGAACAGGCGGCTTCCCTGCGAGACCGGGAACACCAGCTGCTCCAGAAACTGAACCGTCTGCAACGGGTTTGGGCCAAGGAGGAACGAAAAAACCCCATTCGGATCACCGAGGATCACATTGCCGATGTCGTTTCATTGATGACGGGAATCCCCGTGACTAAGGTGGCCGAAAGCGAATCCCATAAACTGCTGGAAATGGCCAAAGGATTGCATCGATATATCGTGGGTCAGGATGAAGCGGTGGAAAGTCTCACCCGTTCGATTCAACGGGCCCGGGCCGGTTTGAAAAATGCCAAACGACCCATCGGAGTGTTCCTCTTCCTGGGCCCCACCGGTGTGGGCAAGACCGAAATGGCCAAAGCCCTGGCCACCTATCTGTTCGATCAGCCGGAAGCGTTGATCAAGATCGACATGTCCGAATAC
>RFIZ01000012.1 GCA_003695105.1 Fidelibacterota bacterium | reverse complement strand
GAGCGGCGGAAACGGCCTGATCGGCTCCGAAAGGATCGGTCGTCCAGTAATCGAGGGCCAGCACCCGCACTTTCAGGTGAGGTTGCAGGGAAAAATCCAGATGAAAGGCCTGAAACAAATTGGAAATCTGTTCCGGGGTGTAGGTGGCCAGTTCGGTGGTGGTAATGACACGGCCTGCCTTCCGGTCGGGCACGCAGGGATTCCCGGAATCGGTGCCACATCCGGCCAGAAGGAAACAGAGCCCGGCAAAGAGGGTCCATCGGAGGACCCTCCGTGGAGACATGGTTTTCATGCGGGCAGTTTACGGCGATTGGAGGTGGAGAAAAAACGGAAAAGACGGGGGTGGACTTCGCAACGGGGAAAACCGGACAAAAAGAGGCGAATAAAATAATTGTTGACATCCACGAAAAGCGTAGGTTAGCTTTCGACGGCACAGTGAAGAAATTCGCCGGAGGAATGCGCCCATTTCTCGCCCGAGGTAAGCGATAAAAATTTCAAGTCAAGCATTCATTAATTACTGAATGGAGGGTAAACAATGAAGAGACTAGCAGTTCTCGTTGCTGTTGTTGTTCTCCCTGTCTTCGTATTCGCTCAAACCAGTGGTAAGATCGCTGGTGTGGTCAAGAATACGGACGGCCAGGTCTTGGTGGGAGCCAACGTCCTGGTGGAAGGAACGACGTTCGGGGCAGCAACAGACGCGGAAGGACGGTATTATATCCTGGATGTACCGGTGGGGACCTACACGGTTCGGGCCGAGTACATCGGATACAAAGCCATGTCCGTCAGTAACATTCGGGTCTCTGCGGACCTGACCACACAGGTGGACTTTACATTGGAGGTTTCCGCCGTGGCCGGGCAGGAAGTCCAGGTGACCGCAGAACGCCCCATTATTAATAAGAATGCCACGAACACCAACCGGATTATCGAAACGGAAGTGGTCCAGGCCCTTCCGGTCCGTGACGTGACCGATGTGGTGGATTTACAGACCGGTGTGGTCAATGGTCACGTTCGCGGTGGTCGTACCGGCGACAACGCCTACTATGTAGATGGTGTTCTGGTCCGGAATAACTGGAACGGCAATAACCTCACGGGTGCCCTCAGCCAGCGCGGGACCCAGGAAGTGGCGGTACAGACCGGCGGATTCACGGCCGAATACGGAAATGCCAACGGTGGTATCGTCAATGTGGTGAGCAAAACCGGAGCTTCCAAATTTTCCGGTTCGGCGGAATTCGTAACCGATCTGGGTTCCAAAACCGCCGGCACGGATAAAAATGCCCTGTACAACTACGGGTATTCCGTGTTCAACTTCGACGTCGGGGGTCCCCTGACGAAAGCCCTGCGGTTCTATCTGAATGTGGAAAAGGAACAGGCCGATGATGCCAGTCCGTCTTCCATTACCGCTCCCTATGCCGAAGTGCAGGAATTCACTTCCGGTCTCTCTTCCGCCGACAGCGCCGCCATCTGGGTGAACGGTGATCCGAATCAGGGTCTCAATCCCAGCAACATTTACTTTGAACAGTTCATCAAGAACAATCAAAGTAATCCGACGGAACTGGCGGCTGCGTTCAGCCAATGGGGCGGATTCCCCCTGGATTCCATCCGGGCCTATCATCCGGACTGGCTGGATACGACCTATGTCCTGGCGAAAAACTACGAGCAGCGCTATGGACCCAAACGGGGCGCCAGCAGTGAACAGCTGAAGGCCAGCGGAAACGTGGTACTCGACCTGAAACCGCTCCGGTTGAAAGTCGGCGGTTCCATGTTCAATTATTCCGAGCAGACCTATCAACACGGATATGAACTGCTGAACTGGAAGAACATGCCGAAGTTCGATTCGTACCTCCGGTTGGGTTACCTCAACGGGACCATGACCCTGTCCCCCAAGTCCTACATTCGGGGCATCGTCAGCCTGAAGAACTATAACAATGAGGAATACAACCCCAACTGGAAAGACGATATTATGGCTTACGGCCGCCGGACCACAGAAATCGGGTCGCCCAACTACTACTACCGCGACCACGGGAAAAACACCCTGTCCGTCCCGGCGTTGATCAATTTCTCCGGGTACGGCGCCCAGTGGGGCCGGTACATCAAGCGTTCCGAAAGCACCATGGGTTTGCGGGCCGATTTCGTGAATCAGGTCAATGTGCACGAATTCAAGGCCGGAATGGAATATTACAACACCACCATCCGGTACTATCGTGTGAGCCAGGCCCGGGAAATCTTTGAGAACGTGGCCAAGCTGGATGCCAATTTTGACGGTCAACTCTCCCAGGATGAGCTGGGTGACTACAATGCCGACGGTGTAGTGAATTCCGATGATATGCTGGACTGGAAATACACCACCTATCGGAATGCCTACACTTACAATATCGGCTACAATATTTTCGGCGATCAGACCGATTCCTATAAAATGGATGACCACAGTCAGGAGCCCGGAAACGCCATCAATATGCGTTACTATGTTTCCGATAAAATCGAGCTCAGCGACGTGGTCATGAATCTGGGTCTGTCCTTCGAATCCTTCAATCCCAATGCCTATGCCCCGGATTCCGACGGCGACGGTGTGGGTGATGATGCCGGATTCGACAACCTGTATACGAAGGACGGCCGGATCGATCGGGATCGCGCCGGTGCCGATGGCGCCAATAAATGGGAGAAGGTTCCCACGGAAACTGCTCTGCAGCCCCGGATAGGATTCGCTTTTCCGGTGACCGACCGGACCGTGTTCCATGCCCAGTATGGTCAATACTGGCAGGCTCCGCCGCTGGTGTACCTGTATCTGTCCGATTCCCGTCTGGCGGCAAACCTGACCCAGGGGAACATGACCGTTTCTCCGAATCCCACCCTGAAACCGGAAAAATCCACTTCCTATGAAATCGGGTTTACCCAGCAAATCGGTCAGATGGCTGCGCTGGATGTAACCGGTTTCTATAAGGAAGTACGGGATTACATTTTGATGAAAAACCGGGAAAACGCCATGCTGGACGGCTCCGAATTCAGCTGGGCTCAG
Organism: Fidelibacterota bacterium; assembly: GCA_003695105.1. GTDB lineage: Bacteria > Fidelibacterota > Marinisomatia > Marinisomatales > J089 > J089. The sequence goes on along the minus strand of RFIZ01000012.1, from coordinate 17,172 downwards.
TATGTGAACGGTGATTTCGGTGTCACCCAGGGTTTCTCCTTCAATGTGCGGATGCGCCGGGTGAAAGGCTTCATCGCCGACCTGAACTACACCATGATGTGGGCCCGGGGCACCGGATCCGATCCCGGTTCCAACTTCAACATTGCCTGGACGGGCGATACCTATCCCACGGTGATCAACCGCCTGGACTTCGACCAGCGTCACACCGGATCCATAATGGTGGATTACCGGTCCCCGGCCCGGTCGGGACTCTTGGCTGATTTCGGCGCCAACGCCGTGTTCACCTTCGGCAGTGGGACCGCTTACACGCCTTCGGTGAAAGAAAGTGCGGTCTTCGGCCGCGGCTGGTATGCTCCGGTAGCGGCGATCAACTCCGGGTCTCTGCCCTGGTCGCAGAATCTGGACATTCGCGTGGATAAAGGAATCCGTCTGGGTGGCATTAAACTGAACGCTTATGTACTGGTACGGAACGTGCTGAATGCTCAGAACGTCAACACGGTGTATCCGTCCAGCGGCGAAGCGGGTGAAGACGGTTGGCTTGCCACTCCGGAAGGCCAGACCTGGCTGAATGGCCAGTTGACCAATTATCCAACAGTGGATGCCGTGAGCCTCTATCATGATCGGACCCAGGTACCCAGCCGGTATGGGATCCCGAGAATGGTGCGGTTCGGCGTAACCGTGAACTTATAAGGTAAGCAATAAGAGGTTACCATGAGAACTTTACGAGTAATTACCACCCTGTTGTTCCTTAGTTCGACGCTGTTGAGTGGCCTGTTCGGGGCGGCCCCGACCAATCGGATGCCTACCCTGGCCAAACCCACCATCGCGTCGACCGGGAACTTCGATGGGAATCGAATCCGGGATGACCTGGAAAATAACGGTATGGTCGTCAGCCACCGGATCACCGGACACTCCGGACTGGAATGGCCGAAGGACAACTTCACCTATACGGTCTTTGCCTCCGGTGTGTGGCTGGCCGGAAAGGTCAATGGCGACATTCGTACCGCCACGGCTGAATATGGTCCGGAATTGGTGTCCGGACCCTATGGAGGGGATCAGAATTCAGCCGCTTACAAATTATATAAGGTAAGTAAATCCGATCTGGCGGATCCCCTGTCCAGTGACGATTTCCAAAACTGGCCCGTGGGCGATGGAGCCCCCTGGGTCGATGAAGATGGCGACGGCGTCTACACGCCCATGCCTTTCGGTCCCGATCATCCCGACTTCATCGGCGATCAGGTCGTCTGGTATGTGGCCAACGACGGCGACCCGGTCGGGCATACCATCTTCGGTACCCTGCCGTTGGGCGTCGAAGTGCAGACCACCATCTTCGGTTTCGATCGTCCCGATGCCTTCGGCGATATGATGTTCGTGAAAGAACTGATTATCAACAAAGGGGAAAACACGATTGAAGACATGTACATGGGTCTCTGGTCCGATCCGGACCTGGGGTATGCCGGAGACGACTTTGTCGGTTGCGACACGACCCTGGGACTGGGAATCTGCTACAACGACGGCGCCGACCCGGATTTCGCCGGCTATTCCGGCGGAACCCCGGCCGTCGGGTACGACTTCTTCCAGGGCCCCATGGTTCCTTCACCCGGCGATACGGCCCTGGCCTATGGCCGGAAGATTCCGGGCTATAGAAACCTGGATATGACTTCCTTCGTCAAGTACATCAACACCACTGATCCGGTCTGGAGTGACCCCAACGACGCGGTGGAAGTGTACAACCTGATGAAAGGATTTATGAAGGACGGGAATCCCTATGACGTGAGCATCACCGGTGGAAGCCATTTCGTCCACCCCGGTGATCCCACCAAGAATGTGGATGCCAATGATACGGAATATGTGGATTCCGATATTCACGCTTCCGGTGACCGCCGGTTCCTGATGAACGCCGGTCCCTTCACCATGGCGCCCGGTGATTCCCAGGAAGTCGTGTTCGGTATCTTCATGGCCGCCGCCGGAGATCCCCTGGATTCCTACCTCTACCTGAAACAGGTGGACGCTCTGGCTCAATTGGCCTACGATATTCAATTCTCCCTGCCGGCGTCTCCGCCGTCCCCGGAAGTGTCCGTAACGACCCTGCCGGATGAAATCATCCTCACCTGGGACAATGCAGCCGAGGATTATGAGGTCACTGACGTGATCGATAAACAACCGGTACCGGTGGCCTATGATACCACCTTCGGGACCAGTTACACGACCGATCCCAGTGGTGCCTTCGCCGTACTGGATACCCTCTATACCACGGAGAACGACACCCTGTATCTGGTCCAGACCGTGGAAGCCATCGACACCACCTATGGCGGCGAAAACACCTCCTTCAAATTCGAAGGATACAATGTGTATCAGCTGGAGACCCTGTCCGGTACCGGCGCCTCCAAACTGATCGCCACCTATGATCTGGTAAACGGCATCAAGGAAATCTATGACGACGTTTTCAGCACCGATCTGGGTGAAACCATCAACCGCCGGGTACAATTCGGTTCCGATTCAGGAATTAAGCGGTATATTCATATTACCAGCGATGCGTTGAACAACAATGCTCCCCTGAAGACGAACCGGGAATACTACTTTGCGGTCACGGCTTACGGGTATAACCCCTACGGTATTCCCAAAACGCTGGAAAGCAATAAACAGATTCTGGCGATTCGTCCGCAAGTGCCCACCACCTGGGCGGCCACCGACAGTACCGCCTCCTTTGGGTCGGACATCTCTTCCACGCACTCAGCCGGAAGTTCCGACGGTAGCCTGACCTTGAAGGTGATCGATCCCACCGCCCTGACCGGCGATGATTACGAGGTCTACTTCGACTGGCAGCATTACTATCTGGATGTAGATGGTCTCTGGAAGACCACCAATTATCCGGATTCGGTCGGAAAAATCATGCTGGGCAAATACGTGGACTGCTCCGGATCTTCCATCACCGCTGCAGCCATCGTGTCCGGTACGGTCGGTACGGTAGATCTGGTGTTCACCTTCAATATGGACTGCGGTTCCAACTGGGTGGACGGAATCCAGATCGACCTGCCGGATGAATTCACCGTGAACAGTTGGGATGCAGTGGGTGATTGTAACTATCCGCAGTACGGTCAAAACTGTGTCAACATGGATGGAACGCTCGATCCTTCCACCAACACCATCACCTGGGGTGACAGCGCCCGGTCCCAGATTGGTATGATTGAAGGCGGAACCACCTTCAAGGTCAATATCAATCCGCCGGCGTCCTATCCCTTCACCGTTGCCTGGCAGGTCTGGGATGACGGGTATGACGGCACCATCGTGGATGGCGTCGGGACTACGACCGTCACCGAACTGGGCTATGAATTCATGTCCTTGCTGGAATGGAACGTGAAAGATGCCACGACCGGTGATGTTCTGCTGGAACATCAGACCATGCAGAGCGGCCATTTCAATGATGCCATCGTGAACGGCAAATTCGTGGCCGAAAATGACCTGCAGGGTGAAGGCGCCAATCCGATTGTGGACGGGGTGCAGATCGCCGTCAACGGCGCGCCCAACGATCTGAAATGGATCGGTGTTACCGCCAACGCCAACGGCCCCCTGCCGTCTCCGGTCGACGCCCTGGCCTACTGGTATTTCCCCAGCTATCTGATTGCCGGCGGTGATTACACGGACCAGCAGGTGACCACCGATGCCATCTGGTTCTTCAACGTTGGTCCCATGTACGGCGTGGATGAGGATGCACTTATGAGTGCTGTCTTCGCGTACACCGGCGGATACGGCGCTCCCGGCGGATCGGGTGTCCAATGGCTGGTGCCGGATGACTTCGAAATCCGCTTCACCGGTAATGGGAAAGCCATCGATTATTGGGGCACCGGGGCCGTAGTCGACGTTCCCTTCGAATGGTGGAACGTGGGCGATGTCAATGATCCCAGCGACGACTTCCAGATGATCCCCTATCTTCTGGATGAAGACGGGAATGGAGAATGGAATCTCCAGTTCGGCAGTGCCGATGCTGACCACGGTACTTCCGGAGGCACCAACGATCCCTGGACGGATCGGGTCTATGTCCTGAGTCCGGTGGATGAAACGCCCGGTTCCCAGGGCTATGATAACTTCATGGCCGGCGCTGCGGCCGGGAATTCTCTGCCACCCTGGTATGCGTTACCGGGTCAGAATGATCCCGGTGGTCCCATGGATGCCTGGCTGGCCTTTGCCCGGACCGTGTTCATGAACTGGAACGGTGGTGAAGTGACCACGGCGACCTCTCCCGCGGACTACAATGCGCAAGCGCCGGAGACGGGAACCATCTTCCGGATCACGACCACCAAGCCGAATACGGCGGACGATGCTTTCACTTTCAGCACCGCCTCCAGTGCCGGAGAGACCGTGGCCTACACGCCGGACAACATCAACGTCTGGCCGAATCCCTACTTCGGCTACAATCCTGAGGAACGGACTCCGGTGGATCAGCAGATGCAGTTTACTCATCTGCCCGAGACCGGTAAATGTGTCATCCGGATCTTTGACCTGGCCGGCACACCGGTCCGTCGTCTGGATCATACCGATGCCGGAACCCAGTATGAAGTCTGGGATCTCAGGAATAACTATGGTATTCCGGTTGCCAGCGGAATGTATATCGCCCATGTGGAAACCGATGCCGGCGATCATATCCTGAAACTGGCCGTTGTGATGCCTGAACAAAGACTCGATGTCTATTAATCGGAAGGAGTTGAGATCATGACTAGCAAAATCACCAAACTCTTCCTGATCGGATCTTTTACAGCATCAGCTTTGTTCGCAGGAACCATCCGTTCCCAAGGTACCGCTGGCGCGACCCAGCTTCTGATTCCAGTCGGTGCCCAAAATGTGGCTACCAGCACCGCCAATGTTGCCACCGTTAGTGGGGTTGAGGCTTTGTACCTCAACCCCGCCGGTGTGGCCCGGTTTGATAAAGGCTTTCAGGGGACAGCTTCCACGCTGAACTACATTGCCGATATTAAAATCACCTATGCCGGATTCGTCACGAATCTGGGACGGGCCGGGTCATTTGGACTGGCGCTGAAATCACTGGACTTCGGTAAAATACCTGTGACCACAGCCGATGCCACGGAAGGAACCGGTGAGAACTTTTCACCTACCTTCATCACCGCTATGATGAATTACTCCAAATCCTTTGCCGACCGGGTGGATTTTGGAGTGAATGCCAAACTGGTGAACGAGACCATCATCAATACCAGCGCCACCGGGCTCTGCGTGGATTTGGGCGTACAGTACAAGTTCGCTGACCAGCCCCTGGCCTTCGGAGTGGTCTTGCGTAACCTGGGGAACCGGATGGAATACACCGGATCCGACCTGGAGCAGAAACTCACGCCCCAGGATGCCCAGTCCGGAACCATCGAAGAGAACTTCCGGGTCAAGAGTCAGGCCTTCGACCTGCCCGCCGTCCTGGATGTATCGGTGGATTATTCCGTAATCAAGGGCCTGGATCTGATGGCATCCTACCGGAACTACAGTTTCGGTCCCAACAGTTACAGTCTGGCGGGGAAATTCGAAGTGGCCGGTTTGGGATGGGTTGCCGGAGGAACCTCCGTACAATCGATTGCCGACACCAAACCCGACAACATCAGCAATACAGTCTGGGATGAATGGACGAAAACACCCTTTGGTGTCACCTTCGGTGCCGGTGTCAATGTTCCCCTGGGCAGTATGAACCTGGGTGTAGCCTATTCCGTTCAGACCGCCACGAATTACTTCAACAATAACAGCACCTTGCAATTGTCGCTGGAGTTCTGACCCAGAGACAATCCATTCCAATGAAAAGGGCTTCCTTCCGGAAGCCCTTTTTCTTTTCTCGGGTGACGAAAAGAATTATAGGGTCGGGCTCAGGTCCCGGGCTTCCAGTTCATTCTGGTATTGATTCCATTTTCGCTGTTTTAAGATCAACGCGGCTCCCGTGGCCGCCACCAGCATCTGGATTTCCGGTTCCAGGTTGGGTAGTACGTAAAAGGATTCGTCGTTGGTATTGGCCACATCCACCAGGGCCACCAATTGACCATTATAGGTCAGGGTGTAGCCCATGAGAATTTTTCCCAGCAGTCGTTTTTTCTTTCCCTTGAAATAACTTTTCACCACCAGTTTGTCATCCAACCGGGTGACTACCGTGTCCACCAGCTCCCATTTATACAGGGGATTATGGAGATCCTGCAAATTGAATCGGAAGATCTCCTCCCAGGCGGAACGCATGGGAAATTCACACCAGCAGCCCCATTTGTAGCCGCCGGCATCCTCGATCGTGAATTCGAAGGATTTCACATCATAGGAAAGATCTTTGTAGTCCGTCATCAGAACCCGCCCTTCCCGGTCGTAGATGTCGTAGACCCGGTACTGACCGAAACTCATCGTCCAGGAATTTTCCTCTCCCTGGACGGGGACGTGGATAGCGCTTTGCAGTTCCACGGGAACGTCGATTTCCAGGTGACGGGCACAGCCGGAAAAGCAGAGGATCAATCCGGCGCCGAAAAGTAAAGATCGCATGTGGTTCCCCCTTTCGGAAAAAAGATTGGATGCCTGAGTATGGTTCATGCCGGGAAACTACCCAAATTCCTGGCGACAGGAAATCAAAATTACGGTTGCCGGAAAATGTGATCCAGCAAAGCCGGCACGTCTTCCCGGGAAAGGGTTTCGCCCAAATAATATTCGCGTCCCCGGCCCTGGGCGCGGAGTTCCCAGTGCAGGTGAGATCGCTTCCGACTGCCGGTTGTACTGGGTTCGGTACCGGAATTGCCGGAGAACCCGATTGGTTCCCCGGCCGAAAGAGACATGCCGGGCTCCAGGTCATGGCGAAGCGAGGAAAGATGGGCATAAATACTGATGCATCGCCAACCGGGCAGCAAATCTTCACCGTGATCGATGACAACAAATCGTCCCAGCAGCCGGAACCAGTAGACATCGTCCGGAGTCATGCCCACCCGGTGAGCCGCACCCAGCAACGCCTGATACCAATCCGGGGCGCTTTCGCGATAGCCCTGATAGGTAAACAGCACCGTGCCGGCGGCCACGGTTCGCACCGGGGTTCCCCAGGGAGCCAGAAAATCGATACCCCGATGAGTACCGTTCCGGTACGTTCGGGGCGCCCGGGGCAGGAGGTCCGGATTACGGGGTACGGGGATTCCTTCACAGGGCAGCTCCAGCCGGAGACGTGACCAGTCAGGATGGAGGGGGGATTCTGCCTTCATCAGAGAGTCCCGAAATCGGACCAGCGCCGTGGTGTCCAGTTCCAGGCGGAGATAGGAGTGACCGGCCGGACCCGGCACAACTTTCGGAACATACGTCGGGTGTACCCGGGTGACAGCGGTACGAAACCGCAGGGCGGCCGAATCGGATAAAGGCCGGCTGAGGCGGTGGAGCACCGCCACCGGAACGGATGGTGACCAGTGGAGTGTATCGGCCTGGAGCGGGAGGAGCAGACGCGTCGAATCGGGAGACAGAATCACCGGGTCCGGCGGCGGAGACTGGGGAAGGGGTGAAGGCGGATGGGCACAACCTGCCAGCACGAATGCCAGAACCAGTTCGACGAAGTTATCGGTTCTGTGTATCAAAGAAATGATCCAGGCCCTCCAGGAAAGCCCGTTCAGGCGGAGCGATAATCGTCCGGAAACACACCGGAGCTAAAATGGACTTCTCTACGTCAAAGTTCGGTTCATAGTCCGGGGAAAAGTGAACCTCGATTACCGGCGGGGAGATCAGTTCAATTACGTCCCGGAAGGCGTATTCGGCATAGCACCAGCCCATGGGAGCAAAGAGGATTCCGTCGGCCCAGTTCCGTCTCCGTTGGAACCAGGACAGGGCCGCATCGACTTTGTGTGTCTGGATGATTTTCAGCTCGTGCTCCGTGTTGCGCACGTGGCGGCGAATGCCCTTGTTGATCTTGTCGAGCGTGAGACGTTGGCCCAGTTGCGCCGCCCGCAGACCGATCAGATTGAGATTCGGTCCCTGGATGATTAATATATTCATATCTCAATTTAAGAGTAATTTCCCATAGACATTCCAGTGACATCATTCTCTATGCCGTTCCGATTCCATCGACGCCTGATTGTCCTTCCGATCTTTGTCCTGTTTCTGCAGGCCCAGACCGTCACCGTAACAGGTGTGGTTCTGGATTCCGCCACTGTTCAGCCCCTCCCCAGCGTCAATCTGGTTCTGGATGGAACGACAGAAGGCACCGTCACCGACGATGACGGACGATTTCAGCTGGAGACGGATCAGCCGCTGCCGTTCACCTTGCGGGTTACTCATGTGGGATACGAAACCCGGGAGCTGCGGATCGGAACCCCGGCCCAAACCCGATCCCTCCGTATTCTGCTGAATCCGCGGGTGATCCGGACACCGGAGATCACGATCGTGGGTTCCCGGAGCCGGGCACAGCAGGATGTATCCAGCAGTACGGAAATGGTATCTTTGCAACGGGTGGAACAGCGGGGCATCCGGGATGCGGGAGAGGTCCTGGAGGAAATGGAAAGCGTTTCGGTGACCACCACCGAACGGGGTCGCCAATCCCTCAGTATTCGTGGCAGCAACCCGGACGAAGTGGCCGTGTTTTTAGATGGCGTCAAAATCAATCATGTCGCCACCGGGGTGGCCAATCTCAATTTTGTTGATGTGGCGGGACTGGAAAGCGTGGAAGTCCTGAAGGGAGGCGGATCGGTCATGTTCGGGGGAGGTAATTTCGGGGGAGTGGTCTTGTTGCACAGTCGCAGTCCGGAGACCGATCGCCTGGCTGTCAAAGGATCCCGGGGAGGGACTCTCAGCCGGGATCAGGACCTTTCCCTGGCGGGGTCCCTGCAATGGCGCGGAATGGGCATCGGGGGGCAGCTCACCGGCAAACGACGTCTCTATGACGGTCGCACTCTGTTCGACACCCAGTACGCCAATTATTCCGGTCAGTATTCCACCTTGCGCCAGGACTGGATCTATCGCCATATCGATCTGGATAATCGCATCGAATTTCCATCGGGCGGTGTGCTCACCGGAGATCGTTTTCGGGTCGACCGGCTGGAATGGAACTATCGCCGCAGTCCCAAAAACGGCTGGTCCCTGGAAGGGGGAACCACCCGCTGGGAATGGAACGACCACTTCTTTTCCACCCTCTCCCGCCGGTTGCGGGAAACATCCCGTTCCGCCGTGATCAACCGCGCCTGGGGCTTCCGCTCCCTGGAAGGGAATGTGCAATGGGAATCCAACCGGCAGGTCTATGCCGGGGACCAGCTTTTCACCAACAGCCAGACGGGAGCCATGATCCGGGATACGACCCGTCTACAACAGCAGGAAGCTGCCCTGGCCACGACCATCCGCTATCGGGGTCGGACGCCGGCGGATGGCATCGATGAAATTTTGCTGGAAGGGGGCTACCGGTTGGGTCGGGTGGCGTATCAGGAGGAACAACATCTGCTGCGACTATCCGGGGAAGGGGCAGGAAATCAGGACACGATTCAGCTCCAGGATCAGCCACAGCTGGCTACCTTTCGGCTGGGTGTTGCCGCCACCACCCACTGGGGAGAACATTCTTGGTCTTTCTTTTTCAACGCCGGTGAAAACCGTCGTTTGCCTAACCTGGCCGACCGACTGCTGTGGGGAATCGGCCGGCATTCCCTGGAAGAAGAATACAGTCGGCTGGTTCACACCGTTCCCGTATCCCCTTACCAGGCCCTGATTCTCCAGGAGGAAATCCAGCAGGTGAAGAATATCCTGTTATCGATGGATCGGGGATTTCAACCCGAACATGTCTCTCTGGCAGAGGTCAGCCTCCGCTGGAGCCGGGAATGGAAAGGCTCCCACCCCGTGAACCGCCTGGAAGCCGGGATGAGCGTCTTTCGTAATTTCTATACCAATAAAGTGGCCTATCGGACCGTAGCTGACGATCTGATCGTTCCCTACAATACGGCCACCGCCCAGCTCCCGGGGTGGGAACTCTATCAACAGTTGCGGGCTTTCCGGAACCGGTTTTCCCTGAAAATGTCCTATACCCACTTGTCTCCCAGCGACCCGGCGGTTTTTCCCGGCAAAGCGGCCCAGCAGGCGCGGATCGTGGGGGATGTCCACTGGAGCTGGGGTCGTCTCAACTGGAGTACGATCTGGACCGGACCGGAACACTATCTGGTAGGAGGTGTACGCCTGCAGCAGCTGAACAGCCGTTCCAATACCCACCTCACAGTCACCCTGAAAAAACGCCTGGGACCGGTAGCTGTGGCGTACCATTACACCGTTCGGAATCTCTTCTCCCAGCAGCAGGCGGTCCTGGGACGGGAACAGTATGATCCGCAGGATCCTTTCAACTATTATGATCGACATCGCACCTTGCATACATTGACCGTTTCCTGGAACCATGAATCCTAAATACCGCACATATATCCTGGCAGTCTGGCTCACTTTGTTGGCCAGTGGTTGTGAGTGGCCTTTCCATCCCGATCCGACCCCGGACCTGTTTACCTTGAACCTGGAGCTGGAACCGGGCCGGATCGTGACCGGGATGCCGGTTCATCTTTCCTGGGAGGAAATCACCGTGGAAGGGTTCCAGTCCTTTCGCATCGAACATAAATCCACGGTGGACTCCGCCTGGATCGTGTCCGCCACCCTCAATGACCCTTTTCGACGATCCTATACTGATACGCTTCGGGATGATGAAGACGTAACCTACCGCGTTGGCATTCAGGATCGGGATGGTAATGTACGGTGGGCCTATGCTGATCTGGTCGTACCGGCCACCCGCTGGGTCCGGGTCCCGGAGGACGTGGATTCACTTCAATCGGCCTTCAACCTCCCGGTTCTGGATGATGACGATACTCTCTGGGTGGGACCGGGAAAATATAAGGGCGGATTTCGTTTTGCCGGGAAACAGGTCCACATCCTGGCCGATGGAACCTGGGACGATGTGATCCTGGATGGAGCCCAGACCGGCCGGGTCGTGACGATGAGCGCCGGTGAACTGGCCGGATTTCGGATTCAATTCGGCCTGACTCAATTCTCCACCCCCGGCGGGGGTGTCTATATCAGCGGGAACGCCCTGGTGCGAAACTGCCTGGTGACCAATAATCAGGCCGATGGTGTCGGGGACGGGGTGTTCCTGACCGGGGAAGGACGGTTACTCAATTGCCTGATCCTGGATAACGGTTCGGAAGGGGTTGCCGCCAGTACCGCAGGTGGAGACATCGTCAATTGCACTCTGGACCGGAATGTGGTCCTCATCGGGCCGGGTTGTCAGCACCTGACGTTTCGCAACAATATTATTGTATCGGACGTACTGCCCTTTCATGGCATCAACGCCTACGTGGATTCGGTGCAAATCGATTACAACTTTCTGCCAGATCCTAGCTTGGGGGATCATACCGTTTCCGGTGATCCCTTGTTCATGGGCGGAGGCGACTACCATCTGCAACCCACTTCACCCTGTCTGCATGCAGGCCACCCGGATCCCGCTTACAACAACCGGGACGGGACCCGAAACACTCTGGGGTATACCGGCGGACCCTTCGGCGAATGATCAGCGCAGGGGAATGATATGCCCCAGAATATAGCCGATGACAATCCCGATCAAGACGGCAATCGTCAGGGTACGGGAATTGAGGACTTCCCGGCTGTAGCCCTTTTTAATGGCTACCACGGAAACGAAATAGCCGAGGGCGTTTAGAATCCAGAAAAAGGGAATGGTGAGGACTTTGATGATGAGGGGTCCGATCCAGGGAATCATGGCGATCAGGGCTCCCAGTCCGCTGAAGACCTGGGTAAAGAGCCCCAATACCACCGTGGCGAATACCACGACCTTTTTATCGATCCCCAGTTTCACCGCCACCACAATCACGACGATCAGACTGATCCAGATCAGAATGTTCCGGCGATAGTGGTGCAGGGCGGTTTTCAGGGGAGGAGTTTCGCCGTCAGCGTGATCCCCGACAGATTGATCTGCGCCTGGAGAATTTTTTTCGGTGATTTCGTCGTTACCCATAGTTGTTTTCCCATCTCCGGGGAGGTGATATATTCATGAAAAAAGTCGGAATGTTCAAGGACTTTTCCGGACGTTTCCACCGGCTCCAAATCCAATCGATAGTGATCGCAAGGAACCTTCTCGGTTCCCAGGGTAAGAGTGTCCCTATCCGCCCGCAGGAAGCGGGCCCGATACAGGGCGCCTTCGTGCTCCATGGGATACCAATGGGCATCGAATGCATCCGGAGGCCGGTGACAGGTCAGCGCCAGCAGAGTCAGGATTGTGGTTACCGGTTCCGTACGTGATACACTCCCTTTATCTTCGTAATGGACGGCGCGGGCGGTTTCATCCCAGCGGTAATGAAGCGACTGCTTCCGCTCTCCCTGTCGGATGGTTTTGGAGCCTTCCAGCATGGTGAAGTGCGTCGTATCGAACGAGACCTGGTAGGTGTTGTGAAAGGGATAAAGCCAGTCGATCCAGCTGGAGGATTGACAGATAAATTCCAGGTGGCCGTCCGCTTCCGTGTAGGTGATGGTTCCGCAGGGGATACCCCAGAAGGTCAACTCATAGGTCCCTTGGGAATAGAGGAGAGACAGGGCCAGACAGGCGACAGAAATCCAGCGGATCATTTCCAGCGGTACCGACCGATCAGTCCGCCGATACCGGTGATCGGTATGTAGAGGGGTTGGAGCAGGAACCAGAGGACACAGACCGCCGGGACTACCGGTGTTTGAAACCGTTGGGCCCCCTGGAAGAGAACGCTCATTTCCAGCAGGAATTTCACCAGCGCCACCAGCAGCCAGGTTCCGGGATCCCACCAGATCCACCCGATCAACAGGGACAAGTTGGTCAGGAAGGCCGCGACCAGAAACAAGAGAAAGCGCCGGTCGGTAGCGATGAGATGTTTGGAATTGGAGGACCATCGGATGTGCTGGTGCAAAAAGGTTTTCCAACGGGTCACGGGTTGCGTGGTCATGAAACTGCGGGGATCGGCATTGAAGGCAACCGGCGCCCGGGGAGCGATGGATTGCACCAGGTAGACGTCATCTCCCGAGATGCGGTCGGCCACCGGTTCAAAGCCGCCAATCTCTTCAAAGGTTTGTTTGCGATAGGCCAGGTTTTGTCCCGAGCCGGACCAGCCCCAGCCCTGTCCGATGGCGCCGGCGTTGGCGCTCATCACCGCCAGAAAATCGACCCGCTGATAGGCGGTCAACAGCGAGGGATGCTGGTCGGACATGCGGGAAAACCCCACCACAATTCCCGGTGGAGGATCTCCCGCCAGGAGGCGGGACACCATGCTATGTATCCAGCCAGGCGGCGGAACGCAATCGGCGTCGGTGGCCAGGATGATGTCTCCCCCGGCCGCTTCGATACCCTGGGTCAGAGCCCATTTCTTGGGAGTCATGTTGGGCGCCGGTTGCGAAATTCGAAGGGCACGAAATCGGGGATGGGATTCGCACCAGGTGTCCAAAAGATCACCGGTTCCGTCGGTGCTGCGGTCGTCCACCACGATGCATTCCCACTCCCCTCCGGAATAGTTTTGTCGGTCCAGGGCTTCCAGGAGTGCCGGGAGGTGGGCCTGTTCATTCCGGGCGGCGATGACAACGGATACGGGAGGCAGGGTGTCTGGTGGAGCCGGAGGAGATCCCAGCCGATTCAGTCCCCGCAGCAGGGCCAGGACGAAAACGACGTACAGGCCGCAACCCGCCAGGAGAAGTGTGCTCATCCCAGATGAAGCAGAAAGGAGGCAATCAGAAAGTAATTGGCGACGCCCAGAATGTCCGTGCTGGTGGTGACAAAGGGTCCGGTGGCAATGGCTGGATCCAGATTCAGTTTCCGCAGCAGGATCGGCATGGCGGTGCCCATCATGGTCGCCAGCAACATGGTAATGCAAATGCTGGTTCCAACTGCTACTCCCAGCAGCGGAGGAGCGTCGATATAGCGGTAATGAGCGAACAGGCCCAGCAACAGACCATAGGCAATGCCCAGCAGCAGCCCCACCCGTAATTCCTTGAATATCACCTTGAAATAATTATCGAAGTCGATGCGTCCGGTGGCCAACCCCCGCACCACGATGGCCGAAGACTGGGTACCGATATTCCCGCCCATGCCGGCGATGATGGGCATGAAAGCTGCCAATGCAATGACTTCGTTCAGCAACAAGCCGAAGGCGCTGACAATGAACGAAGCTCCGATACCCCCGATCCAGGTGGCGAAGAGCCAGGGAAAACGCAGTTTGGATTCTTCCATGACCGGTTTCAGCAGGATTTCCCGATCCTTCCCGGCGCCGGCCATCTGGAGGAAGTCCTCCGTGGCTTCTTCCCGAATGACATCCACTACATCGTCCACTGTGACGATTCCCAAAAGGTGGTTTTCTTTGTCCACCACGGGTACGGCCAGGTAATTGTAGCGGGAAACGATCCGCGCCACTTCTTCCTGATCCGTCTCCGGCCGCACCGAGTGCACGTGTTTGATCATGATATCTTTCAAGAGAGTTTCCGGTGGCGTGGTCACCAGATCCCGGAGAGAAATGACTCCTACCAGGTGGTTGTCATCGTCGATAACATAGAGGTAAAACACCATTTCGGCGTCTTCCTGATCCTGGAGGGTCATGATGGCATCCTGGGCCCGGGTGTCTTCGTGCAGGGCAAAGACATCGGTGTACATCATGGCGCCGGCACTGTCCTCCGGGTAAGCCAGGAATTCTTCGACCTCTTCCACTTCCTCCAAATGCAGCAAGTTCATGACGGCCGTGGCTTTTTCTTCTTCCAGCATGTTCAGGATTTCCGCCCGATCACTGGAATCCAGTTTCCGTAACAAGTCCACGATCAGTTCCGGTGATTTGTCCTCCAGCAAATTGGCCAGAATGGATTCATCCATTTCAGGAATGAAATCTTCCAGGTCGCCGTGCTGAATGATCAGGTCGAACAGAAAGCGCTGTTCTTCGTCATTGAAATAGCGGAAAAGAAGAGCCAGATCGGCCGGGTGGGTCTTTCCGATCAGTTTGATGAGATTGGGTTTGGCGTGTCGCCGGAGCAGACGTCGAAAGGTGTCCCGGAGGATAGAAATTTCATGCTCGAACAATTCTTTTTTCATGGGGAAACCTCCTCCAGTGTCTGGTGAAACCAGCGGTAGCCGGCCACGGCTAGGAGCGTGGCCCCTCCCAGCCAGAGCGGGGATACATGACCCCGCCAGAGATAGGGACCTTCCAGGGTGGATTCATCCAGATTGGTGAACAACAGCGCCAGCGCATTGTTCACCAGGTGCAATAAAAAACTGGGCCAGATGGAGTTGGCACGCCAGGCCAGGTAACCCAGCAGAACGGCCAGGAGATAGATCTGGATCATCCAGTACGGATTGAGGTGGATGAAGGCAAAAAACAGGGCGGTGATGAGTACGGCCCGGGTAAGATCCGGCCAGGTTCGTTCCAGCGTCTGTTGCAGAAAGCCCCGGAACAACAGTTCTTCTCCCAGGGGAGCCAGAAGCAGTAAAGCGGTCCCGATCAACAGGGCGGAAGCGAGGGAGTCGATCGTCAGGGATTCATTCAGGTCCGCCAGATAGTCCGGCAGGGGGAGCAGAATGGCAATCAGCCGGTCCAGTTCGTCCATCCAGATGACCACTCCCACCGACAGGAGCAGCACGGCACCGGCGGTGGACCAGGGGATCGGTCGAATTCGCAGCGTGTCGGCCAGGGAGAGTTTTTTCCGGGCCAGAAAAAACAGTACCGGTACGATCATACATCC
Organism: Fidelibacterota bacterium; assembly: GCA_003695105.1. Taxonomy (GTDB): domain Bacteria; phylum Fidelibacterota; class Marinisomatia; order Marinisomatales; family J089; genus J089. The sequence goes on along the minus strand of RFIZ01000012.1, from coordinate 1,479 downwards.
CTGTCCGATGAGAATGGACAGAAAAGAGAGGAAAAGTGAATTCGGGTGCCTGAACCAGGTATTAGCGAGGGGTGTGACGGCGGAACCGAGCCCAAAGGCGGTCAATACCGAAATCAACACCAGTGCAAAGGCGGTCTTGGCTGTGATCACGCCGTTCATAAGGGTCCGCTTCCTGTTGCCGTTTCATGGCGAAAATTACGGCGGACCTCAGGAAATACAAAGGTCTGGAACGACGGGGTGAAATCCGCTGCCGACCAAGTTTCCTGTGTCAATTCAATCAGAAATCCAGTATCTTCGCCCGGGAAAAAGCGGGAACCAATCCCCGGGACAAACCATTTCTACACCCATAATGAGAACCAAAACCTACTTAATGGCCGGACTCCTCTTCCTGGGCCTGAATGCAGGCTGGAGTCAGAATTTCACCATAGCCCGCATCCATTATGGCGGCGGCGGAGACTGGTATTGTGATCAGTCCAGCTTGCCCAATCTCCTGGATTATATCGCCTCCCATACCCCCTTGCATACCGATCCGGAAGTCCAGCTCACCCTGACGGATCCGGAACTCTACCAGCATCCCTACCTGTACATGACCGGACACGGCAATATCCGGTTCACCGATGAGGAAGTGGCTATCCTGCGCCAGTTCCTTCTGGCCGGTGCTTTTCTCCACGCCGACGACTGTTATGGCATGGATGCCTCCTTCCGCCGGGAGATGAAACGACTCTTTCCCGACAAGGAGTGGGTGGAACTACCCCCGTCCCACCCCCTGTTCTCCAGTGTTTATTCTTTTCCCCAGGGATTGCCCAAGGTCCATGAACACGATGGCAAACCCCCACAAGCCCTGGGACTCTTCGACGGCGACCGGCTGATGGTTTTGTATACCTATGAAACCGATCTGGGAGACGGCTGGGAGGATGAAGAAGTCCACCATGATCCGGCGGAGATCCGGGAAGCGGCCCTACAAATGGGAGTGAACATCGTTTACTATGCCCTCAGCCAGTAAGGTTCCGTCTCTGATTCAGCTGCTGAAACCCGTACGCCGCGAAAAATTCCGGTCCGATGTCATTCAATTTCTCTGGGCACTGTCGGGCCTGGGACTGTTGACTGCTCTGATAATGCTGGAGGCAGAACGCTGGTTCTATTTACCCGTCTCCGTCCGCTGGACGGTGTGGCGCATCCTGTTCCTGGTGGGGATCGTTCTGGGACTGGGCGCCCTGTTCTGGATCGGCGCCCTACTGACCCAGCGGCTGTCCCGCTACCGGTGGGATACGCTGGCCCGGGAATGGGGACGACGGGAACTGGAAGAGCCGGACGCCCTGATCAACGCCCTGCAGTTGAGTGAGTCTTCGACGTGGACTTCACCGGAACTGGCGCGCCTGTATGTTGACCGACTGGCTGACAGACTGAAAGACCGGGATCCCGGATCGATCCGGCAAAAGCCGGCGGAAATGCGGTGGAAGGTCCGGGCCGCCGTCCTGG
>RFIZ01000138.1:0-5000 GCA_003695105.1 Fidelibacterota bacterium | reverse complement strand
GCCAAACTGGTGGTCGCCGCCAATCCGCCAGCTGATTCCCAGTCCCGAACGTATGCTTTCCCACCTCCGGGAACCAGAGAACTGAATAAACTGATCCATTTCTTTTTCCGTGGAAGGACCTGAACACTGTCAATCATATGCAAAATGGGATCGATCCGCCTGAGATAATAGGTATCATCAAACACTTCCTCGGCGGCAAAAAAAGCCTGCCGGGCACTGGCGTAATCTGCCTGGGCCAAATAAGTATATCCCAGTGTCAACAAGTCGTAAGGATCCCGGCTGGCCCTGAGTTGAGCGACCAGCGTATCGTACAGGGCGAGCCGATACTGGAGGTATAGATCGTGATACCGTGCCGCCTGGAAAGTGACCGTAGCCGAATCCAGGGTCGGCAATAATTCCCGATAATACCGACGGGCTTCCACGAATTTCCCCGTTTCCTCCAGAGACCTTGCCAACTTGTAATACACCACATCCTCCATGCGGTCTCCCGGAAACCGGTATAAAAATTGATAGAGACTGATGACCGCCCGGTCATAGTAATGAGATTCATATAAAAAATTGCAAAAGTTCAGTAATTCGGCGCGCTGGAAGGTGGTATAATCCTTCCATTCCTTCTGAATTTCATCCAGAGAATGATAGAAGTCCTGGCCCCAGATCAGGTGCCCGTACAATAGAGCCAACAGGATGATATTTCGGTGCCGCATAAAAAAATATTCCTCTACCCTTCGAAAAGGATAGAGGAATATACTGGGATTTCCTGCAAACAGGGAATTCTATCGCAACAAGACCATCTTTTTCCGCAGGACCTTTTGATCCGTTCGTAATTCATAAAAGTACACCCCGGTGGCAACACTCACTCCCTGAGAGGTTCTGGCATTCCACTGGTAATGGTAATAGCCGGGATTGAGATCCGCATTCACTAATTCCGCTACTTTTTCACCCAACACATTATAAATCCGGAGGGACGTGTGGGATGCTTCCGGAAGGGCAAAGGAGATCCGCGTGGTCGGATTGAACGGATTGGGATAATTCTGATCCAGCGCAAATTCGGTAGGGATTCCCAACTCCTGATCCACTCCCAAAGTCGGAACCACCAAAGCCGCCACGTGATCCGAATCGGGGTAGCTGCAGACGACGTTCATAATGGCGCCTTCGAAAGAGGTCCCGGGAACATTGGCCAGGCTGATGGCAAAATGGAGCGTATCCGGTAAATTGGAGACACCGCCGGGAACACCGTAGGTCAAATGGAACAGGGACCCTTCGGTTCCATCGCCGCTGGTCTGGGCTTTGTCACGGGAATAGGCCAATACCTTGACATGGCCATTGATTTCATTCGCCATGATCTCCATATTGGCCGGCGCCCCGGTGGGATCGGTCGCATTGTTAAATTTATCCCCTTTTCCGACGCTCCCCAGACCACTGTAGACCAGCAAGCCGTCCGAATCATTGTAAATATTGACCTCGATTCCCCGAATCGGTTCGTTATCCACCGCCATGAGAGTCACGGTTAAGGTATTATCTGTGACACTCAGAACCGGGTCAAAATCCAGGCAGGTGCACAATCCGGTGATGATTTCCTGACCATAAGTGGGGTTGGGTGATCCATCCGGTAGAAAGATGCGTTTATCGATATGGACGGCATTGTCGGCCGGGCAGTCGATGGCCCACACCAGTCCCATGGAGACAACACCTAATGCAAAAAATCGAAAACCTCTGAATTTCATTCAGTTTCTCCCCTGTTATTAGTACGGCAGCAATTCCAGTTTTTGGAAAGACAAATTAGACAGATTTTCTTGGAAACCCAATGACAAAAAGGGCTCCCGAAGGAGCCCTATCATTTTCTTTATTTCAGCAGCATCATCTTTCGCATCTGAGAATAGCCGTTCGAATCCATGCGATAGAGATAAACGCCTGAGGGAACCGGTCTCCCCTGCGCATCCAATCCATCCCAGGTCACGGTATATTCATTCGGTGCCTGTACCTGATCCACCAGAGTAGTGACCTGCTGTCCCAGAAGGTCAAATACCTGGATTTTGACAGGACCTTCCTGTGCTACCTGATAAACAATATTGGTAGACGGATTGAAAGGATTGGGATAGGCTGGTTTCAGAGCATAGGCATCCGGCAGCAGTTGTACGTCATTGGCTCGCACCAGGTCGAGATCCACCCAACCGGCATACACCCGGTTTTTATAGTCAGGTCCGTCCGGATCGCCGGTGGTGCTCCCGTAGAGCCAGTCCGGCATCTGATAGCAGAGATAAACCCGGGTGCTGGTGGCTCCCTGCGCCGCTGCATGGGCGCTGATCTCTTCCGGGCTGTCATCGTCATTGGGATCGGGATCGGGCGTATTGGTGGCGTTATAAGGGACTTCCCAGGTAACACCGCCGTCCGTGGAGCGGATGACAAACACGTCTTCACTCCACTCCGGATAGGTCTCATCGGCATTACACGTATCGGAAGGAGTGGGATCGTCCGCCGGTCCCGGAACCACCATGCTGGATACCACATACATGACGTCATCCCCCTCCTCACTGATGGCCAGGCTGGGGAAGGTTACTTGCCAGTAGGATCCTCCGCTGGGAGTGGACCACATCCAGGATTCCTGGGCGCTGGCCACAAAGGAATAGTTCCAGCCCGTGGGTGTATTCATCGGTCCGGGATTGGCCAGGTAATCTTTATCGATCCAGAAATGGTAAAACCCGTTGGCCGGTGAAATTCCGGGGTAGACAAAACCACCACCGGCAGGCAGGATCCCCACAATGAAGTGGGGATTTCCCTGGCTGTCCACCCGCATGTCAAAATCGTACGTGGCAAACAGTTCTTCGAACGTATAGGTCGTATCACTGCAGGCGTCATACCAGGTGGAGGGGAAATCGCCGCTGGCCAGCATGAAGTTCAGCACAATATCCGGGAGATAATAATAATTGGACCCGTTCTGTCCGCCGCTCCAGGTAGCCCCATAATCGGTGGTTTGCTTGAAGGCGATGGTATGCCGGTTGGAGTAGGGGCTGGTTCCCTGATCCCCGCCGAGGAAATAGGTTGTAACCGCCACGTATCCGATACCATCGTCATTGATATCCAGGACCGGACTGGAGGTATAACTGCCGCTGGCATCGCCCCCCACCATGTCGTTCACCACGTCAATGACTTCAATTTCATTCCCAAAAACGACGTATCCGTCCTGGTAGGCTTCCGAATGGAAGGCGTATGAATTGCTCCGGGTCCAGTCGGCATAGACGACATTGAAATAATCCTGGCCGTTGACCGCGTCGTAGGAGTGGTCGGGTGAGCCTACCCACAGGTCTTTGGAATCAGCCCAGGCTACGTCGATGTCGTAGGCCGCGGACATGGAGTTTCCATCCCAGCCAAATTCATCATAGGAATAATAAGGACGTCCGCCATAACCGGCCCCCTGCCCGGTATATTCATTCCAGATCGCATAGGGATAATCCAGGTTTCCCAGGGCAGACGGATAACGACCGATGCCCATGCCGGGATTGAGGTTCGTATACACACTCCAGTTCTGAGCATCAGATGAATAGGCGGCACCGATCTGTCCGCTGGTGCCCTGGTCCCCGGCCCATTGACGGTAAACGAAAAAGAAATTTCCGTCATGGACTTCCAGGGGACGGGTGGGGGCCACGATCATCCCGTACCCGTTCTTGGATGAGTCCACCAGCGAAATGGTGAGACCCAACCGATTCACGGGACGAACGACGGGGCTGCTCCGATGGGTGATTGTCCCCTGCGGTTGCTGGGCCGGTTCCAGTCGGGGAATATATATCGGTCTTTGTTTGACCGGAGCTTTCCGGATCGCATCTGCAGCAGGGTACAGAAATTGAACCAAAAAGAAGAATCCAAAAACAAGGTGTACCAATCGTTTCATGCCGGGACCTTTCTTTTGTTTTTCAATGTTTTCTGATAGGCGGGAAAAGTTTGGTCAGATTGCCGGTCAAATGCAAGGATTTCCCTCATCGGATGCATTACTTGACCAGGAGCATTTTTTCCACCCGGGAAAGGGATTGGGTTCCGTGGCTGGCCGTCCACTGAACGAAATAAATCCCGCTGGGAATCTGTGGATTTGCCGACCAGACAATCCGATGGGTACCCGGTGGATAGGTTTGGGGTTTCCAGTGATCGACCTCCTGCCCCAGGAGGTTCCGGATCGACACTTCCACCGTTGCCGCGGCGGCCAGATCGAATGCAATCGTGGTGGACGGGTTAAACGGATTGGGATAATTCGGGTACAACCGAAAATCCCCGGGGAGCGATGCTCCTTCATGTTCCGCCGCCATCAAGGGACTGTCCACGTTCCCGTTGCGCCTGATGTTTCCCTGGTGAGTCGTCCAGTATTGCCCCAGATCTCCCTCCGATTTGATATCCAGCATCATCAGGTTGGCAGAGGTGCCGATCAGGACTTCCAGATCCCCATCCCCGTCCACATCGGCTACGGTCGGAAACCCTTTCAAAGCCGTATTCGAATTATAGGGAAAGTTCGAATAGGGTGATCCGTCCAGATGAAAAATGGCAATCACTCCGTTACTGGTTCCGGTGATCACTTCCGGACTCCCATCGGAGTCCAGATCCGCCAGGACCGGAGAAGATTTCACGGGAGATCCCAGATCGATGGGCCATCCGTCCAGGTTGTTGCCATCAGAATCCAGGCCGTACACGAATCCGTCATCACCACCGAAAAACACCCACAGCGAATCTCCCCGGGGTAACAGAGCGGCGGAGGTGCTGACATCCCCGCCGGTGGGATAGGCAAAGCGCACCGTACCGTCCAGATTGACCGCATAAAAAGAATCATCCCGCGATCCGGCGAAAACCACCCCGACTCCCTGTACCGTTCCGACACTGGGCGCAGTCCGGAAATCTCCGCCTGCGGTGAAGGGAAAGCCGGAAGCCGTGGTCCCGTCATCCAACACCACCCACAAATGTTCCGTATCGGTGCCGAAGATGATATCATCTTTCCCGTTGCCATTCACATCCCGCAGGGC
>RFIZ01000011.1 GCA_003695105.1 Fidelibacterota bacterium | reverse complement strand
GTTCCGACCTTTCTCCCGGACCCCACCGCGCTCCGGGTCAGCGGATTTGCGGCCGGTTTGGGCGGCGGCCTGCTGGTGGAACAGGCCTACGTCGGCTTCCATTCCCGCACCGGCTGGTGGAAACAGGGAGCAAAAGTGCTCCTGGGCATCGGAGTCGGGTTCGCCCTCCAGCAGGGATTAAAACTGGTGTTTCCCGCCGGCGCCGGGTGGATCTGGCTGCGCTACGGAGTCTTCGGTCTCTGGATCGGTTACGGCGCGCCGGTGTGTTTTCGCTTCCTGAACTGGGAAGACCGTCTCAGGAACCGGCCGCCGGCTCCTCCAACGCCGCCCGCTTCTTGATCAACTGGATCAATTCGTAGTGATCCTTGGTCGGCTGGAGGTCAAAACTGATCTGCGCTTCCTTCAGGGCCACGTCCCACCATTCTTTCTTGGTATAGATCAGGGACAGGTTGTAATGGGCCTGGGATAGGGCCTGATAGTCTTCCCGGCTCAGTTCCGAGGGATCGGTGGGATAGAGGCGGATGACTTCCTTGAATTCCAGAATGGCCTCTCCCAGCAGTCCTTTTTGCACGTACCAGTTGCCCAGTTGCAAATGGCGGTCGGGGTTATCCCGGCAGCCGGTGAGAACCAGGGCCAGGAACAACACCATCCCCAGGGGAACGAAGGCGGGCTTGAATTGGTTTTTCCTAAACTTCATGAACAGTCTCCGTCGGAAATTTCACTGTCGCTCCGGACTAAATGCAAGGATAAAATTCTCACGGGCTTCCTCCGGAAATTTCCGGCCGGGGAGGCGGGTTATTTTTCCGGCGCAACGGTCCAGGTCTTCATCCGGCCCTGTTCGTTCACGACCCGCAGGGTGTTTCCGTCCCAGCAGATTCCCTCCGCCTGCTGAAACCAGATCGGCCGCAGCCGTCGCGGGCGGTCGGCTAGGTGCGGGGGATCCCGCCGCCAGTCGTAGATATAGATGCCGGTGTAGGTGAGGACGGCCACCTGACGGCGCTCCGCGGAATAATCCGCTCCGGTCACCAGGCCCGGCAGGGTCACTGACTGGACGGGCAGGGGATGGACGACACCGCCGGAGATTTCCAATCGCAGCAACCAGGTTTCGTCATCGTTTTGTTTTGTCAGCGCCCAGAGTGAGTCGCCCACGGAAAACAGGGCCTCCACGTCCGGTGTCCGGGGGGACCAGGGGCTGTCCGCGGGCCAGACAAGGGGATAAGTTCCGCCGGGATCGGCCACGGTTTGCCCGGGGGCCGGTTCCTCCAGTACCAGTATCCGTTGATCGCGGCGCCGATGGAGATTGTTTCCCAGATCACCGATGACCAGCGTTCCGTCCGGTCGACGGGTGAGGGCTTCCCAGTCCGCGTTGATCACGCCGGAGAGCGAACAGACGCCGCGGACCTGACCGCGCGCGTCGATGGCCACCAGCTCTGGCGGATTCCCGGAATCACTGATGAGCCAGAAGATTCCCGGTTGTTCAAGTGCCGGGACGATGCCGGAGGCTTCCGGAATCCGTTCGGTGGGAAAGGAAACCACCGCGGCCGGTTTCAGGTCGGGAGCCAGGGTGCAGGAAGCGAACAGAATCGCCGCCAGGATACCAACGACCCGCATGGTCAGACCGGAAGGGAATAGTCCGGCGGGTGTTGCCGGTGACGGGGATCCCGCACCCAGAAAAGGAGCAATACCAGGCCCACCAGCAAGGAAACACCAATTCCCCAGAAGAGCGGGGCATAGGGTACGGAATTGACCAACAAACCCACCACCAGGATGGACAGGGCGGTGAAGGGTGCCAGGAACGTATCCACCAGGGCCATATAGATGCGATTGTCACCGGCGCCGGCAAAGTCGTAAACCAGATTTAATGAAGAGGGTAAAAACGCTCCCTGTCCCACTCCCATGAAGAGAAAGATCCCATACACCATGAGCATGTTGTGGGCAAAGAGAGCCATGATCAGGGCCGCCACATAGGCCACCACCGCCAGGCTGAAGGACCGTTTGTGTCCCTGCCGGTCCCCCAGTTTACCGGCCAGGGTGCTGGCCAGTCCGAACGCCACTACCTGGATCACCGTGAACACACCGGCCTCACTCAGGGCGAAGTGAAACTTTTCCTGGGCATAGACGGCGTACAGACTCATGGCGGGATAATTGGCGGTGAGAAAAATCCGGCTGATGAGATAGCGGCGGAAATTCCGGTGGCGGCGCAGGATATTCCGGGTTTCCTGCCAGACGGCTGTCAGGGTCCGGTGGTGGACTGGAGTATCCTCGTCCTTCACCCGGTAGCCCAAAAAGACCAGCGTACCGGTTACGACGGAGGCCAGCAGAATCCAGAAACCCACCCCAAAGTTCCGCGGAAAGGGCAAAGAGGATTCGAAAACGATCTTCACCGCCCAGCCGCCGATGAATCCGCCCAAACTGTTCAGGGCGAAGGAAATTCCGATGAAGGAGCCGCGGGTGCGGCGGTTGGTGACCCGGTGCAGGAACCCGGACCAGATGGGAATGATAAACCCGACCGCCAGGCTGTAGAGGACGAAACAGGCGTAATAGAAGAGCCAGGCACCGGGGCCCGTGGGCGTGAGAACGGTGAAAATGAAGGCCATGAAAAACACGGGCGGCCACACCAGGGTGTGGACGCCGATCACGGCCGCCTTGTAGTTGCGGATATTCCGGCCCAGCCCCGCCGAAATCAATTCCGGACCGGCCATGAGGATGGAAAAGACCCCGGCCACGGAAGCGATGACCAGGTGGGGCGCTCCCAGACGGGCCAGGAAGAGCGGAATCAGGGCATAGGTGGAATGAAAGGCGATTCCGAAGCCCCAGGTGAATTCATGGATGCAATTCAGGATCAGATTGTGGCGCTCTTCGGCGGGGGAATAGTCAGGCATTGTCCGGTTGTTCCCGGGGGAGGAGAATGATGGCCGTCAACAGGACGACTCCGCCGATCAATTGCGCCGTGGACAGGGGACGGTGCCGCACCAGATAGTCCAGCGCCACGGCCGACAGAGGCCAGAAAAGTTCATAGAGGGTCGTGTGGGAGGCGGGAAGATGGTTCAAACCGTAGTAGTAGATGAACAGGGCCGCCGACCCGGTGGAAAAGACGATGATCAGCAGGAACATCCATTGCCGGGTGGAAATACTGCCGATCTCCCAGGAAGGATAGAGCGATGTGAGCACCACCAGGGCAATCACGGCGGTGATGGTCTGGCGTAGGGCGGTGACCACAGGAAAAGTGAGACGCTTGAGGGCGTGTTTTCCCAGGACGGTGGAACTGCCCCAGCTGAAAGCGGCCAGCAGGGCCAATAAGGCCGCGATGAGGGTCTTGTCACTGGCGTGAGTAATCGGTTGTAACCCGAATGTGACGAAATATCCGCCCACCACTGCCATCAGGGCCAGCAACAGGTACCGGCGGGTGAACGGTTCCTTCAGAATCACCGCCGCCAGGGCGATGGCGAACAGGGGCTGAAATTTTTGCAGCAGCACCACGATGGACAAATCGATATAATTGACGTAACTCAGGGCCTTGGTATAAAAGAAAGTACCCAGCAACCCTCCGGCAATGCTGATCCAGAAGACACTGACCCAACCGCGTTGATTGAGGGCCCGAATTTGTTGCGCTCCCCGGAAGAGAAAGGGCAGGAGCACCAGAGCGCCGATGAGGTGTTCCAGAGTGACGATGGCAATGGCGGGCAGGGAATACAGTTCCTGGCGCAGGAAGCCGTCCAGACTCCAGAGCACCGCGGCGAAGATCACGGCCAGAGCAGGAAAATATTTTTTCATGGCGGAAAGTTACGGCAACCATGGAATTGGAGTGTACGGGAAAGGGAATCAGGATTAAAGAATTGATCTAGTCAGGGATCTTGGAATTGCCGGAGGACATAAATTTCGGATCGATGAATACAGGCGGACGTAACCGCAGGTGATACCAGAGGTAAAAAAATGTACATCATGCAGGCGCTGGTATTTTATTAGGCTCAGTTATTTATTTTCTGATGAAGTGAAGTGCCTGCAATATTTGTTCTGGAGGTATGCCATGAAAACCTTCGCCCTACTTGTTATTTTGTCTTTGCCACCGCTGATTGCGCAACCGTCACTTTCGGATCAAAAGAATAGGATATCAGGTGATGCGGTCACCTCGATCAACACTGCTTTTCCTTCAAAGTCGCCCCCTGCAGGTACTCCTATCAATCGAACACAACCAGACAGTAACACCACCCTGATCGGTCGCTGGGCCGATGGTCCCTGCTATGCGGTGGATGTGGTGGATAGTATCGCTTACTTTGGGAACGGGGGATATCTGGAAATTGTGGATATATCCGACCCGGCCAATCCAGTGGAACTCGGTCAGCTGATGACGCCGTCGTTTGTTGAAGGAGTGGCTGTCAGCGGTTCCTAAGCCTATGTTGCCTATGAGGCTGATGGACTGTACATTCTGACACCAACGTTCTTACAGGTGGATCCGTCGCTGCCGGAGCTTCCGGTCACCTTCTCCCTGGAGCAGAACTACCCCAATCCCTTCAATCCCACTACCACGCTCCGTTATGATGTCCC
>RFIZ01000137.1 GCA_003695105.1 Fidelibacterota bacterium | reverse complement strand
GACAGCAATTTTGCTGAAAATCCCATGCCCCACGGTGCGGTGATCGCCCCCGACGGCCGGATCTGGGTGGGCTATTATGCCTACACGGATACTCTGGGAATGCCGAATGACACCATCCCGATCAAGCCGATCTATGTCTATAATCCCGACGGCACTCAGGCCGATTTCTCTCCCATTCAGGTCCTGAGCTGGGCCGATGGTCGCCAGGATACGATGTGGAACGGTTGCCGCGGTGTGGCCCTGGACAACAACGGTAACATTCTCTACTCCGCTTACAACGACATCTGGCAGATCAACTACCAGACCGGTGAACCTATGGGCGCCCTTTATGACTTCGGCGGCTCCATCACGGAAGCGGCCGTGACCGCCGACGGCTACATGTTCGTCACCCGGGTCGTTCCCGGCGGCGATCCCATCTGGGTCTTCGATATTTCCCTGGGTCTGCCGTCCACCCCGACCGTAGCCGCGGACTGGACCGACGGACTGGTGAATACCATCAACGACGGCACTAACAATGTTATCAGCCGCAGCGTGCTGGTCACCAGTGGTGGTACAGATCTCTACCATGGAAAGATCTATGGCGGCACCCACAACAATGGAGTGATTCATTACCACAGCGCCGACGGGCCGGAAGGAACCTGGCAGGTGGAAGACATTCTCTATCGGGAAGTGATGTGGGGACAGATTCTGGACTGGGGTCCCGACAGCACCATCTGGGTCGGTTCCTACTGGGATGTGGATGAAGGTGACTTCACCGGTTACTATGCCCTGGATCCCGGTGCCCACTATCAGATCGTGAATTCCATCGGGACCGGACAACCGTTTGGCGTCCCGTACGGATCGGCCATCGCCGGCGGTGACACGATTCGCGCTCCCCGGGGAGTGGCCTTCACCGATGATGGTCAAACGGCCTACGTGTGCGATTTCGACGGCGGCCGGGTCTCCAAATTCGTCTACAGCACCGTCAGCGTCGACGAAGAACCTGTCGCCAACGTACCGCTGGAATTCCAGCTGCACCAGAATTATCCCAACCCCTTCAACCCCACCACCAAGATCTCCTTCGATCTGTTCAAGGAAGGTCATGTCAAATTGACCGTCTACGATGTGTTGGGTCGTGAAGTGGCTGTGCTGGTGGATAAGGTGCTGCCGGTTGGACAACACGTGGTGGACTTCGATGCCCACGGTCTGTCCAGTGGAATGTATATCTATACCCTGCAGACGGATCATAAGCTGGTCTCCAAACGGATGACTCTCCTGAAGTAACCGTCTGACAGTTTCATTCACCGGAGGGGGCTCCCAGCGAGCCCCCTCTTTTTTTTTGAAAAGGAGGGGGACAGAAACCGGTGGCGTACCGGTAATCATTGGGGGTAAGCTCGACCCTCAGGTACAGGAGGTTGCAGTGAAAACCGATTCGACATTTTCCTACCGTAAAATCCTGCTGCTGGGGTTTGGATTCATGGGCGTCTCCCTGTTATGGGCGATTTACAACGCCTATGTGCCCATCTTTCTCCAGGCCGGACGCAGTGATTACAGCACTACTGCACAGGTCAGTGGATTTGGTCTGGGTGCGGATACCACCGGGTTCATCATGACCCTGGACAACATTGCCGCCCTGTTTATTTTACCCTATGTCGGCTTTTTTTCCGATCGCCTGCGGACCCGATGGGGACGTCGGAAACCGTTTCTGGCAGCCGGGGCTCCGGTGGCTTTTCTGGGCTTTATCGGTATTCCGATGTTTCTGGGGAATTCCCTTGTCCTGTTTATGGCTGCCATCTGTGTGACCCTCCTGGCCATGGATGCCTTCCGGACGCCGGTCATTTCCCTGATGCCCGATATCACCCCTTCCCCCTATCGGTCTCAGGCCAATGGAATGGTGAATTTGATGGGGGGCGTCGGCGGTGTTCTGGCTTTTGCCATCGGGGGGTTGCTGTTTCGGGTATCTCCGGCCGCACCGTTCCTCTTTGGCGGGTTGACCATGCTGGCGGGAATCGGGATTGTGCTGCTTTTCATCCGGGAACCAGCCGGCTGGGTGGCCGAGTCGGAGACCGGAATCACCTCCTTCCGGGACCAGTTTCGCCAATTGGATTTGTTCCGGGATCGATCCCTGCCCATGATACTGGGCGCGATTTTTTTCTGGTTTCTGGGCTACAATGCCCTGGAAGTGTTTTTCACCAGTTTTGCGGTCAATTCACTGAACCTGGATTCCGGTGAAGCCACCTTTCTGTTGGCTTATTTTTCCCTGGCGATCATCGTCTTTTCCCCGCTGTCGGGCTGGATCGGTGGAAAATGGGGCCGGAAACGTTCGATCGGAGGCGGTATCGTGGCCTTCGCTTTGTTGCTGGCCATCGGTTCCCGGATGACCACACCGGTCCAGGCGAAAGTATTGCTACCGTTCTGTGGTATCGCCTGGTCACTGATCCTGGTGAATTCCCTCCCCATGGTGGTGGATATGGCTCCCCAGGACCAGCTGGGATCCTATACGGGCTTGTATTACCTGGCGTCGCAGCTCTCCGCCATCGCCGGGCCCATTCTGGCCGGCAAGATTATCGATCTATTCCAGAATAACTACCGGATCTCTTTCCTCTACGGCTCCGTCACGCTGGGCATTGCCCTGTTGTTTCTTCTGCGAGTGAAACGGGGCGAAGCGCTGCCGGAGGTCAGTCCTGGATTGTCGTGAGTTTCCGGTAATAGTACCACCAGATTCCGAAAAATCCGGTGAATATTCCCCAGATAGCCCAGACAAACCAGAGCGATCCGTAGGCATCCGCCAGGAGGGTGATCAGAATGCCCAGACTGGCCGTCGCCGACCACAGGAGTTTCAATAACAGCAAGTGACGGAAGGTATCGGCGGAAGCATTTCGGGCGAGGAAAGAGATCCCTCCGATCCCCATCAGCGCCGCCGCCACCAGTCGGGTAGCCAAAGGTTCCACGACCGTGAAACCAAGTCCGTGCAAAAAAGGGCCGGGGACCACCAGGAGAGGGACGGCAAACAGAATATCGATCACAAAGTGAATCG
>RFIZ01000136.1 GCA_003695105.1 Fidelibacterota bacterium | reverse complement strand
GGTGAAGATCGCGTTGGGGAAAGGCAATGTCAATTCCCGCCTCCCGAAACTTCTGGTCGATGGCGAACCGGATGTCACTTTCGATGATCAACGGCTTGTTCGATTCGGTCAACTCGACCCAGAAGAAAACGGTGAACAGGAGAGCATTGTCCCCGAATTCCCGAAACAATACCAGGGGTTCCGGTGATCGTTTGATCTGGGGATGCTCCCGGACCGCTTCCAGGATCAGATCGCGTACCCGGTGGGTGGGAGAACCGTAGGCCACCCCCACACTGACTTCGCGCCGAAGATCGCGATCCATCAGAGACCAGTTGATTACGGTGTTTTCCAGAAGCTTGCTGTTGGGAATGACCATCCGGACATTGTCGAAGGTTCGAATCCGGGTTGATCGTCCGCCGATGAATTCCACGATACCCTGGCGACCTTCGATTTCCACCACATCATCGATTTTCAATGGCCGTTCGGTCATCAGGACGATCCCGCTCAGGAAATTGTTCACCAGATTCTGACTCCCCAGACCCACACCGATGGCCACGGCCCCCCCGACCAGGGTGAACGCCGTCAACGGTACGCCCACTATGGTCAGGACGAACAGTACAACCAGAATGACCAGTACATACCGCAACACCACTTCCAGTGATTTTTTGGTCGCCGTCTCCAGCTTCAGTTGGGACAGAAAAATCTTCTGGAATTCGTTGGACAGATAGCGGGACACTTTCAGGCCTGGATAAAGCAGGGCCAGGCCCAGGAGAATATTTCCCAGTTGAACCGAGCTGTCTTTTACGGTAAACAGGGTCAGGTTCCAGATCCGGCTCAATACGGTGAGCGGGATCCCGACGATGAACAAAGTCAGGAAGAACAGAACGACCAGGAGCAGGAAGCTGGTAAAATTCACCATCCAGGAGCGGGTATCCGGATCGGAGATCACCCGGAACAATCGCGGGAGACGGGACTGGCGAAAAATCGTTTTGATCAGGCGGTTGAATAAAAGAAAAAAGACGATCCCCAAAACCAACCGTCCGGCAGTCACCTCGGCGTATTCTCCGGTCAACAGGGGAGCCTGCCAAACCGGTAGAAACCAGGCCTGGTACCAGCGGTGCAGGTTTTCCAGCACAGATAACGGGATCATGAAGGAAAGTTACCTGTCCGGACGTGAAGATAAAAGCAAATGTTCTCCCGGATGAGAACATTTTCCTTTCGGTTGTACACCGGGATTATTGTATGCTGATATCTCCGCTGGCGGTGGAAACGGTCACTTTGGGTCCCCCTCCCCGTAAAATACCTTCCAGGTGCCGGTGTCCTGAGGATACGACTTCTACCTGGGGCTCCACCTGAATACTGCCCGAATAGGAATGTAAATCCAGATTGGCGCCGGCGTCGGGATGGATATCAACGTTCACGTCACCGGACCCGGTGCGGAAGTCCCAGACATCCAGCGGATAGCCGGTGGCCTGAATATCCCCGCTCCCGGTGGAAACATCGGCTCCGCCCATGAGCTTTTCGATGTCTATGTTTCCGGACCCGGTTTTGACTCGGCATTGTCCCTGATCGTCGTACGTAAGATGGATATCTCCGCTCCCGGTCTCGATTTTGCAGTACCCGGCGCACCCTGTGAGAACAATATTTCCGCTCCCGGTAGAGAGAGTGAGATCCCCGTTCACCCTGGAGCCGGACATATCTCCGCTTCCGGTGGAAACTTCCCCGCCTCCTTTCAAATCGTTCAATTCCACGTCTCCGGCACCTGTGGATACCTGGATCGGATAGTTGAGGGCGGCGATGTGGAGGTCACCGGCGCCGGTGGCGCAGTGGACTCTCATGTCCGGGGGGACAGCAATCGTATAATTCACCCGCACAAATTCTGCCAGATCCCGGTCAATTTTTTGGACGGTCAAATTTCCGTCCTTCCAGGAGAGGGGAGGATGATCCAGCAATTCCTGTACGGATTCCTGTCGGTGCCCGAACAGATTCTTGATCTTTTTTTTCACTACCGTTCCGGTAACCTCGACCTGAGGACCCTCCGTGCCGATGATGCGGATATCCCCGGATCGGTTTTCAACGGTCAGTTGACCGGGTTGATCGGTGCGAAAGGATTGATGGAAGGTTCCCAGAATCTGAGCTGATCCTGCCTGGATCAGAAGGATCACAATGATCTTGGACATCGCTGAAGATTGCATGATAGCCCCAAAGTTTTCCTTTGGGACAATCGGAAGGAGGAAAAGTTGTCCGGCGGATTTACAGGATACCGAGCAGGTCCATTTTTTGACGTTTGTTGATCACCCGTTCCGCCAGGTGTTCCAGATCTTCCGCTCCCAACATGTCGCGAATATCTTCCCGGATGACCTTCCATTTATGATGCAGGGGACAGGGTACCGAATCAGAGCAATAATCCAGGCCGATGACACATTGTTCCTTTTCCGGGGGAGGCCCGTCGACTGCGTATACGATCTGGTTGAGATAGATCTCACTGGCTGGCCGGGCCAGTTTTACGCCCCCGTTGCGGCCCCGGACGGCGATGATCAACCGGTGTTTTACCAGAATCTGGGAGATCTTGGCTAAAAATTGCTGGGGAATATTATACGCTTTTGCAATTTGGCTGATCATGATCGGATCGGGCGAATTCTTTTCCGCCAGATAGATCATGGCCTGGATCGCGTATTCGGCTGACTTGGAGTACAACATAATCAGATACCTTTGTCCTCTTAAAAGTAGTGATGCAGGAAAGGTTCAGTCAAGGGGGGATTGGGAACAAAAAAAATCCACTCAGCAAGGAATCTCCCAGCCCGCAAGGGTAAAGGCAGGAACACCTTGACGGGACTGCAGAATAGTTGGCGACTATGAAAGTTCTGAATATCCATCAGGATCACAAGCTCTTCGCTTTTCCGGTTTGTTTTAGTAGGCAACCAAAAGGAGTGAGGCAGGAAATGAAGAGGTCACCTTCTGGATACGGACATTCTTGCTGAGTGGAATTGTCAAGTATCGTTTCCCCCGAGATCATTCTGATGTTCACATCAATTCGGTGTGAAGTTAGACCGGATAGGAGTGCGGCGCAAGAAAAATAAGATATTCACATCCGATTTGAATGATTTTACCCGCTTACGGCCCCCTTTCGGGTGGCCGTTCCGTACCGAAAAGAGGGGCCGGAAAAAAGGGGAGTGTAACCGAAAAGGGGTTTCGTTCTCTAAACGATACCATGCAGGCAAAAAAACATTGGAACTATTTACATGCCGGCCGTAAATAGAAAAACGGAATGAAAAATCACAACAAGATCACCGCTATTTTTTCGATCGTTTTCATGATCAGCGTCAATCTCGTGCCGGTCCTGGCAGTGCAGTCACGCACGAGATCCCGGTGTGATCTGAACCGGGTCTGTTGTTGTGATCACATGGCGCCGGAATCCTGCCCAATGGAAATGAGCACTTGTAAGGACGTACCCCTCATTCCACTGCTGACGGCCCCGGTTCATACCGTCTCCGTTCATCAGGAGCTGGACCAGATATCCCTTCCGGTCCATTCCGATTTGGGGATGGAGACAACCGAATACGCCCTCATAACCGAAGATCATTTCTCTCCCGATCCCCCTCCGGCTTTTCCCCTCCCGCTTCTCATTTAAATAGCTCCGGGTTCGTACCGCTCCCTCAATAGCGGTACATCTTGTCCTGGGAAATTTTCCTTGAACCCACAATCTGGAGCTAACTTTGACAATTCGAACATTCATAACCCTTGCCCTCTGCTGGTACACCCTTTCTCCCGTAATACGGGCTCAATCGGCCGACTGGCAGACTCTGGTTGGCGCGTTGCTGCGATCCAACCCTGAGGTACAGGCGGCCGAGAAAGAAGTGGCCGCGGCCGAGGCCGCCATTCGAGTGGCAGGCACACTGCCCGATCCCAAACTGGAACTCAGCGCCAGTCTGACGCCGGTGGAGACCCGCAACGGCCCCATCGAAAACCAGCTCATGCTGGGACAAATGTTTCCCCTCTGGGGTAAATTGAGCCGGCAGGAAAAAATCGCCGTTCTGAAACGGGAGCTGGCCCGCGAAAATAGCCGGTCGGTCCGGTTGTCGATCATCAGCCAGTTTGAATCCCGTTGGGCCCAATATCAACAAATCCAGCACTCTCTGACGATCCTCAACCGCTATCGCACTGAACTGGAATCCTTTCGCAATATCGCTCTGACCCAATATTCCACCGGTCTGGGGCTCACTCAGCATCCCATTTTGAAATTGCAGATTGAACAAACCCGGGTGGAGACCAAGACCCGTGAATTGCAGGCGAAAAAGACGGCGGTGCTGGAGGCGCTTGGCCGACTGTTCGACGGACCCGTCGATACTGTCATGCTGATCCACCTGGAATGGCCGGAACTGGCTCTGCCGGCAGACTCCGGTTGGATAGGGGCCGCCCGGGAATTCAATCCAATGTTGAACATGTCCCGGATCCGGGAAGAGATATCCCGGGTGCAACGCGAACTGAAGGAACGACAAAACTATCCCGATTTGGTGGCTGGAATGACCTACACGGTTGTGGGGCCCACTGATTTACCCGGAGCTGTATCAGCCGGGAAAGATGCCCTGGGTGTCAAATTGGGCCTGAATCTGCCGTTATGGTTGGGTCGGAACCGGGCCCGGGTGGAATCGGCCCGTATCCACGAAAAAGCCAGTCAAATATCCACCACGGATACCGAAAACAAAATCGAAGAAAAGGTGGCGGCTCTGTTGGCGGACCTGGAACAAATCCGGGCGAATGCAGCGCTCTACCAAAACCGCCTTCTGCCGGAAGCAGACCAGATGTTGTCTTCGGCCTTTGCCGCCTATAAGACGGGAAAAATTTCCTTCCTGGATTTGCTGGACAGTGAACGGATGACGGTCAACCTGAAACTGGACTACGAACGAATCCTGAAGGATCAACGAATTCGTGAAGCGACCCTGCGGCAAGTCGCGGGTATTGTAACCGATGAGGAATAACATGAAAAGAATTATCATTCTACTCTTGAGCACGATCGCTCTGATCATGACCGCAGCCCTGATTACCGGCTGCAGTTCTGAAGAGAAACCGGAAACCGCGGAGTCGGCCGAAAGCCACCAACTCTATACCTGTGGCATGCACCCCAACGTGATCCAGGAAGGTCCTGGCGACTGCCCGATCTGCGGGATGCATCTGACTCCCTTGAACGGAACCCCCGCAGCAGCGACTACTACCACCGACCAACCCAAAGGGGAACGAAAAATTCTATACTGGCAGGCGCCCATGGATCCGTCCTACATCAGCCCCAAGCCGGGGAAATCCCCCATGGGTATGGACCTGATCCCGGTCTATGAAGGCGAAGAAACCTTCGGTTCCACGGTGAAAATCAATCCCGTGACGGAACAGAATATGGGCGTTCGCAAGGGAAAGGTGGAGCGAAGGGATTTATCCCTGTCGGTCCGCACCGTGGCCCGCATCGAACCGGATGAAAGCCGGGTGGCTCATGTCCACACCAAGATCTCCGGCTGGGTGGAAAAAACGTTTGTTTCCACTACCGGAGAAAAGGTGAAAAAAGGACAGAGACTGCTGGAGATTTACAGTCCCCAACTGGTGACGGCTCAGGACGAATACCAGGATGCTTACCACAATCTCCATTCCCTGCCGCAGAACGCCGACCCTGTCTTTCGTCAGAACGTGAAAAATATTCTTCATTCCGCCCGCACACGGCTGGAATATTTTGATATATCCGATGATCAGATTGCGGAACTGGAGCGGAGCGGAACCGTCCGGAAAACACTGGTGATCCGTTCCCCCTACGACGGATTCGTCATCAAGAAGCATGTGCTGGACGGTATGGAAGTGAAGCCGGGGATGATGCTCTACACTATTGCCGACCTGTCAACGGTCTGGATCCAGGCCGAAATCTATGAATCGGAACTACCCTGGGTGGCCGAGGGCCAAAAAGCCACGATTACACTGCCGTATTATCCTGGTGATTCTTTCGAGGGTGTCGTGGATTACATCTATCCCGTGTTGGAAAGTAAAACCCGGACTATCAAAGTCCGGCTGGTGGTGCCTAACCATGATTTACGCCTGAAACCGGGGATGTATGCCAACGTCACCATCCATGCCAATCCAAAAAAGAATGTCATTGCCGTACCCCAGGAAGCGGTTCTCTTTTCCGGAGAGCGCACCCTGGTGTTCGTGGCCCTGGAGGGGGGACGCTTTGCCCCCCGGGACGTGCAAGTCGGTATCCAGAGCGGCGACCACTACTACGAAATCAAGGATGGCCTGAAAGAAGGGGAAACCATCGTCCTGTCCGGTCAATTCCTGCTGGACTCTGAAAGCCGCCTCCAGGAAGGC
>RFIZ01000135.1 GCA_003695105.1 Fidelibacterota bacterium | reverse complement strand
GATTTTTACATAGGGCGACCCGTAACGAGCCGTCACATTCCAGTCGATCAGGCGGATATCATCGCCCGGCTGGTAGTCCCTCACTTCCGCAAAGGTCATACCCTGTCCTTTGAATACCGAATGGTACTCGCCGCCAAACAAATCGTTGACCAGACCTTTGGTACGGATTTCGATCCGGCGGACTTTTTGCAGAATGTCCCGGGGAATCATAGGAAAGGGGATTTACGGCACGGGAATGTGATCGTAGAGTTGCTGGATGATGTCCTCTGTGGTAAGATCTTCCGCTTCAGCTTCGTAGGTGAGGATCACCCGGTGCCGCAGGACATCCTTGCCGATATACCGGACGTCTTCCGGGGTGATAAAGCCCCGGTGTTCCAGGAAAGCCCGGGCTTTGGCCGCCAGAATCAGATTGATGGAGGCCCGGGGGGAGGCACCAAAATCGATCAAGCCCTGCAATTCCTTGACCTGGTACGCGGCGGGGTCCCGGGTGGCGAACACCAGGGACAGAACATAATCCTCTACTTTTTCATCCACGTAAATGTCATTCAGGGTGGCCTGGGCCTGTAAAATGTCTTCCGGTTTCACCACCGGCTTGACCGAGAAGTCCGGCTGGGATACGGCGGCCCGGCGTAAAATCTGTTTTTCCTCTTCCAGGGATGGATAATCCACCCTGACCTTCAGCATGAACCGGTCCACCTGGGCCTCCGGAAGCGGATAGGTTCCCTCCTGCTCGATGGGATTTTGCGTCGCCAGCACTAAAAATGGAGGTGTAAGCGAATAGGATGTCTCCCCAATGGTCACCTGCCGTTCCTGCATGGCTTCCAGCAGGGCACTTTGTACCTTGGAGGGGGCCCGGTTGATTTCATCAGCCAGGATGATATTGGCAAAAATGGGGCCTTTCCGGGTTTCGAACTTGCCTGTCTTCTGATTGAAGATCAACGTGCCCAGCAGATCGGCAGGCAACATATCCGGTGTAAACTGGATGCGCTGAAAATGGGTAGATATCAACTGGGCCAGTGTTTTCACGGTCAGAGTCTTGGCGAGTCCGGGAACTCCCTCCAGGAGAATGTGCCCGTTGGCCAACATCCCGATGAGGATTTTTTCAATCAGTTCTTCCTGCCCCACAATGACCTGAGACAGGGCGGATTTCAAGGGGTCGATGAACGCGGATTCTTCGGCAATGCGCTGGTTGATCTCAGACAGACTGAATTGACTCATCATCAGGATGCAATGTGTTTCAGTTGAGGGATTTCGTTGATATCCTTCCCCAGATATTCCAGTTCAAATTTCACCGACGGCGCCAGTTCACTCTTGGGGAAGCGTTTCAGAAAGGTCTCATATTCAGTTCGAGCCTGATCCAGATCGTTCAATACATTGGCATAAATATACCCCAGCATGAACTGGGCATGGGCTTCCTGCTTCGATCCCGGGAACAGGTTCAGCACTTTGCGATAGGCTTCCAGGGCAGACTGGAAATCCCGGATATCGTTCATATAGATATCGCCGATCAGATACTGGGACTTTGGGGCCAGTGGATGATCGGGATAGCGATCGATGAGAAAGGACAGGAGGTGAATCGTATCCTGAAACCGTTTCCCGGCCCGGATCGACTCGGCCCGGTTGTAGACCCATTCCGGGAAGTCGGCGATATCTTTTCGGGCCTGGGCCGCCTGCGGTGACTGAGGATAGTTATCGATGACCACCTTGAGGGCTTCCAGACCCTGGTCCATGTCGTTGGCCCGGTCCAGATACAGGCGGGCAATGCGATATTGACTGACCGGAGCCAGACTGTCTTCCGGAAAGGATTCCACCACGGTTTGAAATCCTTTCAGAGCCAATTGCAATGAATCCTTGGCGACCCATTTTTCAGCTTCGGTAAATAACTCTTGGGGGGACTTGCTACATCCAACCAAAAGGAAGAATAGGAGACAGAATCCTGTGCTTATTTGCTTCATACCATCCTCGATTACCAGTTAGAAAAGGGCAAATTTAGATGCCCCTTTCACCTTCCTCCAACCAGGAACTCCCCCTTATACGCCGAGGGAAAAGAAAGTTCCTAAAAGATGTACTGGACCCCTAGTTGGATTTTGAACGGGGCCGAACCGTCATCCGGGAAAGCCGCATCCACCCGCAAGGGTCCCAGGGGAGAATTGAGCGTAACACCCAGACCCCAGTTCCAATCAAAGTATTGCTCCGACCAGCGACCCGGTCCCGGAGCCAGATACCCGCCGTCCCAGAACAATTCTCCGCCAAAAATCCAGCCCAACGGAAAGCGAAGTTCCCAGTTGGACAAAATCCGGAAAATATCTCCGGACGGGTTGCCGTCACTGTCCACCCGTAGTTTCAGCAAATCCCAGCCTCGCAGACTGGTGGCTCCGCCCAGATAGAATTTATCGAAGCGAATGTCCTGATAGGTGGAATCCCAACCGAAGATTTTTCCCACCTTGATCCTCCCGGCCAAGACCCACCCCGCCGGCAACGGAACATAGGCATTGCCGCCCAGATCCACTTTGAAAAAATCCTGATTGCCGCCCAGTAAGCCTCCCGTCCACACCATATCATTGGTCAGGGAATATCCGCGGGTGGGATACAGGGCGTCGTCCGTGTGGTCCCAGCGGGATTTCATATGCATGGTCCGTTGTTCGACCCGGGTCCGGGTTTCCTGGGGTTCGATAAATTTTTCCCACCGAAGCCCGTAATCGATATAGGAACGGTCATCGAATTTCTTCAGGGATGACAATTGCACACCGTATCGTAGAATCAGGGGCTGACTGGCGGAATTGTAATTTTTAAACGACTCATAATAGGCTTGCAGTCGGGTGGGAATCCGTATCGCCCATAGCCATTGATTGGTCAATCCGATTTCCATCCGGATTTTGGGACGCACCTGGCTACCCGAAATCAGAGCATGACCCGTCAGCTTGGCCGAGAAATTGGTCGTGCTGCGGGCCAGAGAGCGATTCTTCCATTCCACTTCCAGACCGGCTCCGGGAATGGGCTCCGCCCCTTCATAGTAGGGAATCGGATAATAACCTCCTTCCGAAATCCATTCCCGCTGTTTGAAACGTCGGACTTCCACCAATAGATTAACCAGGGAATCGCTCCCGGTTACGAGTATGGGAGTCAGGGTAGCGAAGGAAAACACACCGGTTTCCAATATGCGTTTCCGGGACTGGTCGATCCGGCTCTTTTGATAGAAATCACCCTCAGAAATCAACAATTCCCTCCGTACCAGAGACGTGTCCAGCGTTTCCAGACCTTCAAAATAAATATGATGAATGCGGACGTCAGGACCCTCCCGAATGACGACCCGGACCTGAACCGAATCCGTAATTTCATCGAATACCTGAACCTGATTGAACAATTTATGGATTTCCTGGTAGGCTTCTTCCACCCGGGAGATATTTTCTTTCACGTGTACGGGATCGTACGGTTCGTGGATGTGGACCCCCAGTAAATCGATAATGTCATTCGTAGCGATGGCTGCATTCCCCTGGACCGTCACTCCCTGCACGAAATACCGTTTCCCTTCCCGGATCCGAAAGACAACATCCACCCAGTCGTCCTCCACCGTAAACGAATCCTGCACCACCACTTCCAGGTATCCCCGGGATAAATAGTAGGTTTTCAAACTAATGGCATCCAGGCGCAACTTCCGACGGTCGAACGGTTTTTTCTGGAACACACCCGCCACCCGGGATTTCAGCAACGGTCGCAATTCATTTTCCGGCAGGGAAGCATTTCCCAGGAAAGAAATGGATCGGATATAGGTGACTTTTTTCCCCTGGGCCTTCAGGGGGGACCATAAAAGGGGACTGACTCCTAAAAGCAGAAAAACATTAATAAGAATACCGCAGGCGGTACTTCGCCTGAAAGTTTCCGGTTTGATCAATGTTTCCAACGACGGACAGATACCGATTGAATTTGTACTCCACGCCCAACATATGTGTGGGACTGGTTAAGGAAAAGGATCTCCGATAGGCGTAATTCAGAGACACTTTTTGTGAAAGATCTGCTTTGATGGTGAGATCTTCATTTCCACTGGGATTCAAGCCCGAAATGCTCACATCCTGAACGATCCCCAGACGGTTGAGGCCGCTGAATTCCATCAAATTCTTTTCCAATTGGCTCTCAAACCAAGCAGTAAATATAGCCTGAGCCTGCGTACCCAAACCAGTGGAAGTGAGGTCCTGTTCCGAAAAGCGTTTCCGCCAGGTGAGCAGTTGCAAGATATCGCTTTGGGAAAAGTTACTGGCCGATGACAGATTCATGGTGGGATTATCCAAGGGTCCCGTAAGGGAGATACTGATCAATTCTCCATCGATACTGGTTTCGGCGGAAAAATCCAGATAGGGGTTGAATCCCTTGCCATCGAACGAGAGATAGCCATTCAAATTCTTAAAGATCCCTCCGCTATAGTAGAACCGCCCGTCTTTCACGAACAATTCACCGGCGTAGTTGGTCTCTTCATTTCCCAATTGACTCAAACTCACCTCCCCGCCCAGATTGGCATCCACCTGCTGATTGACCAGATTCAATTCGCCGACGATGGGAAAGTTGATTTTGTAATAAGGAATGATATCCCCCGGCTCAGTCACACCCGGGGGAACCGACTCCGACACGAACTCTTTTGTCAACTCCACCTGTACCACCGGAATAGTCCCCTCGATGGTGACCGTATCCCGGCCGGTAATGGCCACATCTACATTGACCAGCCCCTTCATATCCTCTGCGATGGAACTGAAATATATATTTTTTCCCTGCACCTGGATCTGATACCTGGGCCGGAAGAATTGGGTGAGATCCATTTCACCGGATACCGACAGATTGGACGGTGTGCCGTCTTCTTTTTGTTTGAGACTGCCGGTCAATTCATGGATGTACAACAAATTATCGGCAATGGATATGTTGCCGTTGACATGTTTGATGGCATTATCCAGAAGCGGAGAATAGATCCTGGCCTCCTGCGCTTTCGCCATTCCGTCCCGAATGATATGCTCCAGGTTTCCGCTCAGATTCAGCTCCAGATCAAAGTGACCCCGGGCGGAATCCAGGTCGGTGATATACGCACTGAGAAAGACCAGATCCGATTTTGTCCCGGCCACGTGGATGAACAATGAATCCTGCGGGAGCAATTGACCCAGACGGGGTGAACCCAGATCCAGATCAATGGGCAGGTATCCATTTCCCCCCAGGGAATCTCCCCGATCCAGAGCCTGATAATGGGTCATGACCCAACGGTGATTCCGGTAGAATCCCGTTCCGGACACGGTGCCCAGCGGAATCCGATCGAAGCGGGCCTGATCAATCGTCAGATCGTACTGGAACGTGGTATGGTCAGATGTTCCGGCCAGATCGAACGTACCGGACACCCGGCCGTCCATCGAGAAAAAATGGGGAATAAACTGGGTCAGGGTTGTCAGGTGAAAGTCATGAAAGTGAGTGGCCAAATCGATCATTACGGGCCGGGTCGAATCCGCCCGCAACGGAATCACCCCGGATACCTGAAACCCGGTTTTCCCCTCCCGGGTGAGGGCCACATTATCAATATGGAGGATATCCCGTTCCAGCAGTCCGGACAGGACCATATCATCAAAGGGCTCGCCGGCAATTTCACCGTTTTTCAATGACACATCCAGGGACACCCGACGTTCCTCCGGCGCCGTATTAATCCCGATTTCACCGAAAATTATGCCGGTAAAGCGCAGTCGCTCGTCCGGGATGAAGGTAGAAACCAAATCTGCAGGAATATTGGTCACTTTCAGGCGTAGGTCCCAGTTTTTTCCTTTCTCCACCACTCCGGAGACGATCCCGTCATCCACGTGCAATTCGAACGGACGGGTCCGAACTCCGGTGCGGGACAGGGTGAATTCCACGGGCTGGGGCGTCGCCATGACATGACCCTGGTAAGAGGCCTGAAACCGATCCAGGTGCACCTTTCCCGCCGCATTGATGGTCCCTGACAACTGGATATAATCCTGGTCCTTGGACACATGGATATTGTCCAGGGTGACCGTAGAATCCCGCAAGGTGAAATCACCGGTGAGATGATCGGCCGTCTGGTTTTTCCAGTTCAGGGTGGTGCCGCTGACATGGAATCGGCCCTCCATATCTGTCCGGTCGTTGAACAATAAATTTCCATCCAGTTGCAGATCAGCACACCGGAACCCCGCCAGGGACCCGGAGGTCAGACGCACATCCCCCTGTAATGTTTGCCGATTCCGGTCCCGGACCCAGCGTCCCTTTCCAGAAAAGATTCCTTCCGCTCCCCGGGTGAGATTTTTCAATGGCGACAGGTCAAACTGATCAGCGTCCACGGTCCAGTCAAAAGATCGAAGGTGCGGGTCTGTGTGACCCCGGATTTGAATCCGGCCGCCGGCCTGGGTAATATTCAGAGGCTCCACCAGTTCAATCATCCGGGGTGTCAGGACCACCGTGCCGGAGTAGAGACTGGACTGGTTCCAGGCCTGCGTTTCCTCCAAAGCAAAGGAGGCCGTCATTTTCCAGCTGGAATCCGTTGGGATGACCCCGGAGAGTAAAAGGTTTCCATTCAGAGAATTGTCAAACGGTACCATCAGCCAGTCCCGGAGATGCAGGTGCGACCAGTCGGACTGCAGCCGGAATTCCTCTCCGGGAACCGCACTGCCGCGAAAGGCCAGAGAGCTTTCTTTCCGTCGAACAATCAAAGAATCCAGAATAATCCGCTCGTCGGCCACCTGAAAGGCAGCCTGGGCCCGCAGGGGGGCCGCACCGGATTCAGGATGTCCTTCCACCACCAGACTCCCTGATTGCTTTCCGTACTGCACCTGCAACCCCCATTCCATACGGTTCAGGGTGGAATCCAGGTTCGGCAGATTCAAACCCAGAGAATCCAGCGCTACCGGTCCCGTTTGAAGGCTGGCATTCCAGTCGGGTGCCGACCAGTTTCCGGCGACCCGGCCCGAAAAGGAAATCTGATTCCAGGAACCGTTCACCGGAAACAGCCAAATCGAATCACGGGCAACATCGGCTGTGAGCAGAGAATTGTAGAGGGAAACTCCGGCGGCCACGGGTCCTTCCCACACATCCAGATTATCGACAATGCATTTTTGTTTCGATCCTTCCGAGATCCACTGACCCTGGAAGTCGAAGGTAATCGGGTGAGCAGAACGGGCAACCTGTTCGTACGCTCCCTTCAAAAGAATCCTCCGAATCCGGAAAGGTGGTAAGGGAGAGATATCGGATGGAATTCGCGACGGACGACCACGGTCGGCCGGGCTTTGCCGGCTCCAGCGAACCGGATTTCCCTCCAGATAGGATAGCGTGGGCTGATTGGTGAGCAAAGAAATGGGTTCCAGGGCGAACCCCCCTTCCCCGATCGTAAGGGAATCCCCCTTGTCATTCCATATAACCAGATTCCGGAGTCTGACGGAAGTAAACAAATACCCGGAAATCTCCTCCCAATCCATCTGCCAGCCTTTAGGATGAAAATAGTGGCGATTCACATACTGCCGCAGCGGGGTCTCCCAAAGAGATACCCGGGGTACGAAGACTACCGCCGCCAGCAGGACGACTGTGAAGAGAAGGTAGACTCTGCGGAATCTTTTCATGGTTGGGATCGGAGTTCCTCGACGTTACGAATATACGAGGAGACAGTTCCATATACAAAAAAAGCGCCCCGAGGGACGCTTTTGTCGAATAAAAACGTGGTTAATTGACCACCTCGAAATCCGCATCTTCGATTTCGGCGTCTTCTTTGGAAGACGATGATTTGGACTTCGACTTCGTTTCGCTCTGGGTGGAACCGGCGGCTCCGCCATTGGCAGGCCCACCCTGAGTCTGGTAGAGCTTGGAGGCAATGGCATTCCATTTGTTGTTCAATTGATCGATGCCATTCTTGATATCGGTCTTGTTGGAACCGGCATTGACTTTTTTCAGATTTTCCACTGCATCCGTCAAGGCCTTGCGATCCTCTTCCGTGATTTTGTCCTTGAATTCATCCAGGTTCTTCTCCGTCTGGTAAATCAGGGTTTCAGCCGTATTGTGCAGCTCAATCAATTCCCGCTTTTCTTTATCCTCGGCCTCGTGCTTTTTGGCGTCATTCACCATTTTTTCGATTTCGGCTTCGGACAGCCCGCTGGAGGCTTCAATGCGGATGCTCTGTTCTTTTCCGGTGGCCTTGTCCTTGGCACTCACATTCAAGATTCCGTTGGCGTCGATATCGAAGGTCACTTCAATCTGGGGAATACCCCGTGGAGCCGGGGGAATCCCATCCAGGTGAAAGCGGCCGATGGTTTTATTGTCAGCGGCCATTTGTCGTTCACCTTGCAAAACATGAATCTCTACCGACGTCTGATTGTCGGCCGCTGTGCTGAAGATCTGGGATTTTTTCGTCGGGATAGTGGTGTTCCGTTCGATCAGGGTCGTGGACACACCGCCCAGGGTTTCGATGCCCAGGGACAGCGGAGTCACATCCAGCAGCAACACATCTTCCACATCCCCGGAGAGGACTCCTCCCTGAATCGCAGCGCCGATGGCCACGACTTCGTC
>RFIZ01000134.1 GCA_003695105.1 Fidelibacterota bacterium | reverse complement strand
GTGGCCTTCATCGGCGGTGGGGGCAAGACCAGTTTGATCTTGCGCCTGGCCCGGGAGCTGGCTCCCGCCTGCCGGGTTCTGGTGACCAGTCTGACCAAAATGGGTCCGATCCCCGGATGGGAACCGGTATTTCTGGCCGAGGGCGGAATCCCTTCCAACCGACCGGAGGTCAACCCCCTCTATCTTCTGGACCGGCCGCTCGCCACCGACAAATTCGGCGGCATCGATGAGCTGACCCTCCACCACCTGGCTCCCGGGTGGGATCTGACCCTGGTGGAAGCGGACGGCGCCCGCCGGAAGCCGGTCAAATTTCACCGGGAACCGGATCCGGTTCTGTCCCGGAAAATGTCTCTGGTTCTGGTCGTGGTGGGAGCCGAAGCCGTGGGACAGTCCCCGCGGACCTGCGTCCATCGCTGGGAAGAATTTTGTTCCTTCTGGGGACTTTCTCCGGACCAGGCGCTGTCGCCCGTGGCATTGGCGCGGGTCGTGACCGACCCGGAGGGGTACGGCAGCCGGATACCGGAGGGCGTCCCGATCTCCTATTTTGTCAACCAGGCCGATCGGGCGCCCCAGTCGGCCCGGCGACTGGCGGAAGCGATCCGGGCGCGGAGTCGCAGTCCCGTCTATTGGGGCAGTGTGGCGGCGGGGTGGTTGGAGCCGGTGGCCGGGTCATGATCGTAACAGGCCGTCCAGCCGGTGTACCTGTTCCCCAAAAGCCTGTTCACCACAATAGGCCAACAGGGAGGAACGGATCCGCATCGGTTCAAATTCCGGAACCCGGTGTTCAACGTCCCGCATGGACCGGGCCAGATCTGTCGGTGACCCGGAGGCGGACACCACTCCGCTATCCGGGAGGAGAAAATCTTCCGGTCCTCCGCAGGGCGGAACCACGATGGGCAGGCCGGTGGCCAGCGCTTCGGCCATGGCCAGACCGAAGGTTTCCATGTCACTGCCCCAGATTCCGGCCGTAGCCAAGTGGAGCTGCCTGACCAGCTCCGGACCCGTGAGATAGCCGGTCAGATGTACCCGGTCGGTCAAACCCAGAGCGGCGATTTGTTTCTGAAGCGCCGGTTTTCCCTGTCCCGAGCCCACGATGGTGAGCGTGCGTTCACCCGGCCGATCCAATCGATCCAGATCCGCCAGGGCTTCGATCACCCGGTCGAACCCCTTTTCCGGTCGCAGCAATCCCACTGAGATCCAGTGCGCCGGTCGGGTATTCGGAGACCGAGATCGAAGGGGAAAACGCCGGGAATCGACGGGATTGGGCAGGACCCAGCCCCGGTTTTCGGGAACCGGAAAGGCCCGCAGGATCGAGGCCAATACAGCCCGGGAGGGGGCAGCCACCAACCGGGCCCGACCATACGCCGTCCGAATCAGTTCCCGTTGGAAGGCAGTCAGGCGTTCCGGAAAAAAAAATTCTTTCAAATGTTCTTCGATCAGAAAGGGGATCCGCTGGTGGTGGCAAATCTCCGCCAGGGCGGCCCCGGCCCAGAGGGAAGAATGGATCCAGACCCAGTCCGGCCTTCCTTCCTGCTCCAGTACGGATTGAAACAGGGTGCGGAGCTGCCGCCGGTAGTACCGAAAAAAGCGCCGGGGTTGCCACGGAGCCGGATTGAGGGATTCCAGGCGGTATTCGGTGACGCCCGCCTGCCGGTCCCGGACCGGGGAATCTTCCAGTTGGTGTCGCCGGGGAAAATCTTTCAGGGAGCGGACGTTGACGGCGATGACGACCACCCGGTACCCGGCGGCGGCGATCAAACGCGCCTGCTCCCGAAAAAAGCTTCCGTCTTCCGGATGAAGGGGAGAGGGATACCAGGAAGGCACAATAAAAATCGTACTGGAAGGAGCAGGCATCCTAAATTATCCTATGTTTCCACTGAAGAACTGCCTGAGAAACTCCTCCTGAGACATATCACTATGCAACGATTCATTTCGTCCTGACGCTTCCATGAAGATCGCTTACATCGCACCGGAAAATACGGTCGGCAGTTTGACCCTGTGGAAACGAGCCCACGAGGCCCGGGGAAATCCCTGTGATTTTTTTACCCTCTACCCGTCCCGGAACCGCTTCGACGACGGCATCTGTCTCGGGCTTCCACTGGTGAGCACGGCCGATTGGTATTTGAAGGGTAGACACGGGTACTATCGGTTGTTCCGGGGCGGCCGGGGAGATTACGCCGAAAAAGCCGGGTTCCCGCCGGTGTGGGCGCCGTCGAACCGGCTGGAGGCACTCTATTTCCGGCTGCGGGACTGGCTCTGGTCCTGGAAGGTGGAACCTTTCATCGAAACCTACGGCTTACGAGAGTATGACGTCTATCATTTCGAATGGGGTCTGGAGTTTTACCGCGATGGGCGGTTTGCGACGGAATGCGCCCGTCGGGGGAAAGGAATCGCCTGCACCTATCACGGCCAGGATCTCCGCACCCGGGGTGTGATCCCGGCCATCGATGCCGTGAGCCACCTGAATCTGACCAGCGAACTGGACCTGATGGAGAAACACCCCCGACTGCGGTACCTCTATTTGCCCGTGGATACCGCCAGTCTACAACCCCGGTTTGCCTGCGGGGATCCGCTGCGTATCTGTCATTCGC
>RFIZ01000010.1 GCA_003695105.1 Fidelibacterota bacterium | reverse complement strand
GGTCCTATGAACAGGACGGCAATTTGGTGAAAGCGGTGGAAGCGTGGCAGAAATTTGCCCTGGCGGATCCCGAACAGGGAGAATGTGTGTTTCCCAAAATCGAATCGGCTCTGTTTGACCTGGGACGATTCAGTGAAATTGAACGCTTTTATCGACAGGTTCTGGATCTGGCCCCGGGAAATGTGGAAGCCCTGGTGAATCTGGCCCACGTTTTGGATGAAAAGGGGGACCGGAAAGGAGCCTTGCAACTGGTGGATGACGCCCTGCATCAGAATGAAGGCGACATTCATGCCCGGTTGATGAAATTGAAACTGAAGGTCCAGAACGGTTCTCCCTCGGTGCTGGCCCGGGAACTGGATCAAATCATCGAAGATTTGCCCTCCCGCAACCTGCCTGTATGAAGCGACTGGCTGTCTGGATCATTCTGGGACTGATCACCGGGGTTCGGTTACCAGGTCAAAACATTCCCATGTATTTGTCTCTTCTGGAAGAGGGAAAAGCTGAACAGGCCCTGAATGATCTACCCCTGCTGGAGGTTCGTTATCCCAACGATCCCGGGGTGTTATACCTGAAGGCCCGCCTGGCCCCGGACGGAGAGGTAGCCGTGGCCCTTTACAAATCCCTGATCAAATCCTATCCCCAGTCCGACTATGCCGATGACGCCCTCCTGCGGATCGGTGAATACCTGTATTCCCGGGGACTATACAGCCAGGCCAGTGTTCTGCTCCGCTCCCTGCCGTTGCAATACCCCCAATCCGATCATATTCAACAGGCCACCGACCTCATGGTAAAAGCCTATTTTGCCACGGGAGAGGTGGACAGTGCCCGGGCCTATGTGCGCCTGTTCAAAAAAAAGTTTCCCGGATTGGATGTGGCGGCCTATGGCTTTGCCAACCTGGAAAGCGCTGAGGAAGTGGCGCTGGTGAAGGTGGATCCCAGGGAGGCCCAGACCCGGATTCAGGAGGCGCAACAGACGATCCAGAATAAACCGCCCCCATCCCAGGAGCGGCCGTGGGTGATTCAGGTGGGAGCTTTCAGTAAATGGAAAAATGCACAAAATTTGAAAACCACCCTGGAAAACAAGGGTTACCATGTGGAAGTATCCCAGGTGCTCAGTCAGGGTAGACGTTTGCATATCGTGCGCGTGGTGCGATTTGCCACCAAAGCGGAAGCGCAGGATGTGGCCCAAACCCTGCGGAAAAACCTGGGATTGGATTATCGGGTCCTGAAGCGACCCGAATAGGCATCGATTCGTACCTTTGCCTGCTGTTTGGGAATGATTGTGAGGCTGGTGCCCGCCGCGGTCTTCAAAACCGTTGTCCCCGATTGCATCGGGGAGCTGGGTTCGATTCCCAGGCGTTCCCGCAATTGATAGAGCTTATATTATCGTTGTCCCACTGTAGTGAAGGATGTTCAGGGTGGGGTAAGTTCAGCGTAGATGACTACCCGTTTGTAGTTCTCAAAATGTATCGGGGAGCGAAGGACCGCCCGGGGTGACGTCTATTATTCCGCTGTCTGGTCTTCGGCCAGGAGGTTCAGTTGTTGCAGGCGTTCGAAGAGAACCTGCTTCCGGACCGGTTTGGCGATATAGCTGTCACACCCGTCTTCCAACGCCTTCAACACGTCCTTCTGATTGGCGAGGGCGGTTACCATGATAATTTTCGAACGCTGATCGTCCCCCACTCCGGTTTTCTCTTCGATTTGCCGCATCTGTTTCAGGGTCCAGTGCCCGTCATAGATGGGCATCATGATGTCCAGACAGACCAGGTCGAAAGGTTCACCGGCCTCCAGGGCGCGGGCAAAGAGTTCCACGGCTGTTTTCCCGTCCTGCGCAGATTCCACTTCGCCCAGGGCGGCCAGGTAGGATTTCAGGAGGAGAATGTTGGTTAGTACGTCGTCTACTAAGAGAATTTTCATAGTCAACGGTCGATTATGGGGCAAAAATATAGACAGGTTGTCGCCAACCTCCTAAGCACAATTTTGAACTTGTGTTAGGGAACAATAGGAAAAACTGAGTAAAATTGATCTTCAATAATGTGACAATTCTTATGCCTGATAAGGAAAATTCGAAAAAGATGGAAACGTTTGTTGCCCGCCAACCGATTTTTGACAAACAGGAAAACATTTTCGCCTACGAACTCCTCTACCGTGAAAGCCGGGAAAACGCCTACAGCATGTCCGATGCCGATGCTGCCACTTCCAAAGTCATCGTAGATAGTTTTCTGATGCTGGGGGTGGATAATCTAACCGGCGGAAACCCGGCCTTTATCAATATGACCTATAACTTACTGTTGGAAGAGTATGTCAGTCTGCTTCCCAAAGAAAATGTTTTTGTGGAAATTCTGGAGAATGTGGAACCGGATGAACATGTTGTGGACGTATGCCGGAAATTGAAAAGCGACGGCTATACGATCGTTCTGGATGATTTCGAATTTGAAGAAAAGTATTTACCTCTCATCGAACTGGCCGACATCATCAAAGTCGATTTCCGCCTCAGCCCCGAAGAAGAGCAGGCGGCGATTGTCAAACGCTTTCCCCAGCGCAATATCCGTTTCCTGGCGGAAAAAGTGGAAACCAGGGAAGAATTCAAACGGGCGCTGGAAATGGGCTACACCCTCTTTCAGGGCTATTTTTTCGGCAAACCTCACATCATTTCCGGGCAGGGCATTCCACCCCAGTTGAATCATTACATCCGGTTGCTCCACGAAATCAATAAACCGGAACCCAATTTCAAAAATATCGAGACCATCATCAAGAAGGATCTCAGCCTGTCCTATAAATTATTGCGCTATATCAATTCCGCCTTTTTCGGTTTACGGCAGAAAGTGAACTCCATTTTACACGCCCTGACCCTCCTGGGTGTCATGGAAATCCGGAAATGGTCATCCCTGGTCTTCATCGCCAATATGAGTAAAAATGTGCCGGAAGAACTGGTGGTGCAATCCGTCATCCGGGCCCGGTTTGCGGAATCCCTGGCGAATCCCATCGGTCAACCGAAGCGCCGGGACGATCTGTTTCTCATGGGACTGTTTTCTCTGATCGATGCTATTGTGAATCAACCGATGGAAACGGTGCTGGAAAAAATCCCGATTCAGGATGACGTGAAAGCGGCCATCATGGATCGAAGCGGTACCCTGGGCACGGTATTAAATTGCGTCACCGCGTATGAACGGGGAGAATGGGACCAGGTGACGCAGTATTGCCAGGAATTGTCCATCGATGAGAGTCAGTTACCGGTCCATTATATCAATGCCTTGAAATGGGCGGATCAAAGCATCCGCAATAAAGTGATTGCCGACGCCGAATAAACCCGGGACGGGGCCGGCCCTGCGGCCTCTTTCTCTTGCCGATATTACCGCAGCCTGCACTCCCGCCGAAGCGGAAGAATTATCCCGCCTTTTTCCGCCTGAACCTTTTTCCGCCGGAGGTGGAGAGGACTGGCTGCGCCTGGCGAAATCCCTCCAATCCCGCGGATATGAGGATCTGGCGCTCAAGGCCTGCCGGACCTGTCTCCAGTTTCACCCTACTTTCGTTCCGGCCTATCTGGAACTGACCGAAATCTTGTTTCGCCGGAAGCGGTGGGACCAGGCCATTCAGGGACTGGAAATCGCCAACCGCCTGCTTCCCGGCAACGGGAAACTGGAAGGGAAACTGGCCCTGGCCTATCATTATCGCCAGGAGTATGGGAAGGCGCAACGTTGGATCCACCAGGCCATTACGCACGAACCGGACAATCCTGAATTATATAACCTGTTGGGACTGATCGCCATCAAACAGGGACAATTCGAGGTGGCGGAAATTGCCCTGAAAAAGGGATTGGCTCTGGCTCCCGATTCCCCGCGGCTCTATGATACCCTGGCGTCGCTGGCCATCAACCGGGGGGAGTGGGACCCGGCGCTCCACTACACAAACCGGGCCCTGTCCCTGGTCCCGGATTTTCCCGAAAGTCTTCTGAAACAGGCCATCATTTACCTTACCACAGGACAGGTCCGCCGGGGTTGGGAATTGTACGAACACCGGTTTGAACTGAATTCGATTACGATCCGAAAGCCGCCGGGATCTGAATGGAAAGGAGAGAATCTTCGGGGAACACGCCTTCTGGTCTGGATGGAACAGGGTCTGGGGGATGCCATCCAGTATTTCCGGTATGTGAAAGCTCTTCATTCCCGGGGTGCCCGGGTGTCCCTGGTGGTCCGAAAACCGCTGGTGCCCTTGTTCCGAAATCATCCCTGGCTGGATCGGGTGATCCCGGAGCAGGAGCCGTTACCTGTGTACGATTTCCATCTTTCTGTGATGAGTTTACCCCGGTTCTTTGAATCCGATGTCCGGGCCCGGCGGGTAGAGGTCCCTTATTTATTCCCGGAAGAATCTACGAATGGCGACCTGTTATCCCTGATTCAACAGCTTAAGGCAGAAAACCGGCCAACTGTCGGCCTTGCATGGAGCGGGAATCCCGATCACCGGAACGACCACAACCGCTCGCTGAAGGAATCGCTGGTAGCACCGCTGGTGGAATTCAACCGTTGTCGTTTTCTGCTGTTCCAATTCGACCGCGAGATTCTGACTCCGGCCTTGAACCGTTTTCCCAACGCAGCGGAGATTCTGGGACATTACGGGGATACAGCCGCCCTGTTGCAACACCTGGATTTGTTGATTTCCGTGGATACATCCATTTGTCATCTGGCGGGAGCTCTGGGACGTCCCGTGTGGGTGCTGCTGCCCTTTCCTCCTGATTTCCGTTGGGGACTGGACCAGTCGACCACCGAGTATTATCCCACCATGCGCCTCTTTCGTCAACGGAAACGGGGAGACTGGCCGACGGTGATTCGGGAAGTGAAACAGGCACTGGAGCACCGGTATTCGACCGGAGATTCCTGCAGCCATGAGGAGCCACGTGACTAAAGATATCAGCCGACTGACCATTCCGGAACTGAAGAGGGCTGTGGAGCAAGAACCGGACAACCCGGTGCTGCATGCGCAACTGGGTCTTCGCTACCAGCAACAAAAGGATTGGAAACAGGCAGAGCACCATTATTTACAGGCCCAGGCCCTGGTACCGGATTACGCACCCGTATTCAATAACCTGGCCCTGTTATATAAAGAAATGGGGCGGTTCGATGAAGGTCTGGTGTATATAAAGAAGGCCGTGGAATACAATCCGGATCATCCCGAGTTTCTGAACAATCAGGGGACCCTGCTCCTGTTGATGAATGCCTATGAGGAGGCTGAACGGGTGTTTCGCCACGTAATCCGACTGGCTCCCCAATCCAGTGAGGGGTATTGCAATCTGGCCACGGTATATCTGGCGCAGGATGATGTGGAGGGGGCCTGGAAGGCTATATCAAGGGCCTGTTCCTTACGGCCCGACGGTGTCAGTGAGAACTGGAACCGGGCGATGATTCTCCTGAAAATGGGCCGCTATGCCGAGGGATTCCCGGCGTATGAATGGCGGTGGAAGAAAGAATCCTTCCAGAAAATCACACGCTCTTATCCCCAACCCCGCTGGGACGGGCAACCCCATCCCGATTCAACCCTGTTACTCTGGTCGGAGCAGGGCTATGGCGACACGGTGCAGATGATTCGCTATTGCGAGCAACTGAAAGCACTTTTCCGGCGTATTGTACTCCTGGCGCCGGAACCGCTCCACCGGTTGCTGGAAACACACCCGGCTGTGGATGAGGTCGTGACCGATGAACGGAACCTGCCCCTCTTTGATTTTCACCTGCCGGTGATGAGCATCCCCCGGTTCTTTACAACGAACCTGGCTACGATTCCCCGGAAGGTTCCCTATCTGTTTCCCCGGTGCGACCAGGGACAAACGTTGGCCACAGAGGGGTCCTCTTATCGCATCGGCCTGGTCTGGTCCGGGAATCCCCGACACCAAAACGATCACAATCGCTCGTGTGAATTACGTCATTTTGCTCCGTTGGCGCAATTGCCCGGAGTGGAATTGTACAGTTTTCAAAAGGGCCCCGCCCGGAAAGCCTTGCGATCGGCCCCTTTTCCGGTCATCGATTTGCATGACCGAATTCAGGATTTTCATGACACGGCCTGCTACCTGCGCCAGATGGATCTGGTGATTACGGTGGATACGGCCCTGGTGCATGTGGCCGGTGCGCTGGGATGCCCCACCTGGCTTCTGCTCTCCACCCGTTCCGACTGGCGGTGGCTGACCGTCCGGGAGGACAGTCCCTGGTATCCCACCGTCAAGCTGTTTCGTCAGAGCATCCCGGGAGATTGGGCTTCCGTTTTTTCCCGGGTTTGTCGTTGCCTGTCTGAAGAATTGGAAACAGCATGAACCTGGAAGGATACTACATCAACCTGGAGGCGGACCGGGAACGTCGCCGGACTATGGAAGCACAATTAGACAAGCTGGGGTTATCCGGCGTGGTGAAGCGGTTTCCGGCTGTAGCAGGGTCGGACATGGCTGCTCCGGCCGGCTCTCCACTGTCTCCCGCCGAAGCGGGTTGTTGGATGAGTCACTGGCGCATCCTCCAACAGGCGTCGGCCGATCGCCATCTCCTGGTGCTGGAAGACGACGTCATTTTGCACCGGCTGACTCCGGCGTTTCTGGAAG
>RFIZ01000133.1 GCA_003695105.1 Fidelibacterota bacterium | reverse complement strand
GGAATAAGAATAGTACCGGGGATCCACCAGATCGGTTTCGATGAATCCCACCGGGATTTGCAGCCGTTCCTCCAGATCCCGCATCATGACCAACTGACCGGCGGAAAAGGAATTACAGCTTTTGATGGAATTGACCAGAAATCCGTCGGCTGCATACTTTTTGATCCAGGATTCCAGCAGATCGATCCGCTGGGGCAAATTCCGATTGGTGTAACATCCCAGACAGTACCGGGCCAGACTCCCCAGGGGATCATCCGGAGAGTGCCGGAACCCGTCATCGTAAACGCCGCCCACCCGGGTATAGCTGGAACCGACGAACACCGCTCCCTGATCGTAGAATATTTTCCAGAAATTACGGAAATGGGTCCAGTTGGGGGGTCCTTCCACCACCAGGCGGTATTTTTCCTGCTCCAGATAGCCATCCGGCGTCAAGGGTCCCAGTTTACGGTCGATCCGATAGCGCACGTCGGCCACCAGTTCCCGGTAATAATCCACACAGGCTTCGCTGCCTCGGAAGGCCGTAAAAATAGGTCCGATATAGTAAACGCCGCCGAAATAGGCATCGATCGGGGAGGGACGATGCTGCGCCGAATCAAAGACTTCGATCAACAGGTCTTCCGCCTGGGCCGATAAATCCAGTTTGTCCGCCAACTTTTGTTCCGAAAACGACTGGCCGCTGACTTTCTCGAAGATGGGAATCACTTCTTCCCGCAGTTGTTTTTGGATGTATTCCACCGCCGCCGGTTCAATGGTTCCCGCCTCCTGATAGGGAATGTGCAGCATGGCAATTTCCGCCTTGGGGTAGAGAGCCTTCAGGTTTTCAAACCATTTCATAAACACAAAGCAGCCGGTGTAACTCAGGAGCAGGATATCGGGATCGGGTAACTGCTGGCCGGTGGGACCGATATTTCCCTGAAGCATCATACCGATGTCACATTTCACATAGGAACAGACGTCCTCCGAAAATCCCAGGTCTTCCGCTTCGCGGATGTAATCCGCCGACTTCTTGCGCATCCCTGATTGGAGCGCATTGATTTCCGGGTACACCGGCAACATATCGAACGTATAAATCAATTCGGTCAGATTGCCCGGCACAAAGGTGTACACCACCTTTTTCCCGGTTTCCTTAACCTGTGAAAGGGCCAAAAAATGTTCTGCCAGCATCTGCTTTTGTTTCAGCATGCTGTTTTCTTTCTGTACCTGCACGGAATGATCTGCCATGGTTACTCCCAGAGTTTGATCATGTCGGCAAAGGTCCCCGCCTGTTCTTTGATGACATGGAATTGTCCCAGATTTTCATGGTATTGAAAAGAGAAATGCCGAATATGCTCCTGGTCCAGCGCCTGTTCCAAAAACGGTCGGTCCAGCAGGGCCGGATCGCAAAAGCTGGGAGCACAAAAGATGACTCCGTCGGCCCGGCGGGCAGCTACTTTCGCCCGCAAGGCGGCACCTTTTTTATCGGAAGTGGCATAGACGGCCGCCGAAGCCGGAGACCGGGTCAGGTAGGCTTTGACCAGTACGTCCAACGGATCGGACGTATCTTCCGCCAGCGCCTCCGAAAACCAGTGCAGACCCAGTTGAAAATCATCATCGACAATATAGCAACCGGCGTTTTCGATGGTTTTGATCAACCCCAGGGGGGGTTGTTCACAAAAGGAACCCGCAATGACCACCCGGATTTTATCCTCCGGTTCCCGCTGCACCTGGGCGGAACTGTCGATCACCCGCTGCCAGAAACGATTGCAGTCTTCCCCGCTCAATACCTGTCCGGCGCGACGAAAGAGGTAGAATTCCGTGGCCGTGATCCGGTGAGGTTCCCGGGAGCGGAGTTCATCCAGTTGATTCAGGAGTGCACGGTTGCGATTGTAAAGACGAATAGCCTGATTCAAGGTTTCCGGCTCCAGGGTCACGCCGTTCAGCCGTTCCAGATCCCGGCTGAGTTTCTCCAATTCCAGCCGATAATAGACGCCGCCCACCTGCGGATCAAAATTCTGCGGAAAATCCAGATATTTTACGTACGCTTCCGGCCGTTTCAGGCGGAAAATTCCGGAAAGGTTTCGGATGACATCACAGATGGAGGGAAAAATGAAACCGTCGAAATCGTCCAGGTAACCGCCCAGAGCCATTTCCACCACCGTCCGGGGGAGATGGCAAATATAGGATTGAAAATAGGCGTCTCCCCGAACGACCTGGAGGCGGTTGCCGGCACCAAAGAGTCCCACCGGCAATACGGACTGGGCCGCCAGAATTTCCCGGGGTACGTACAGGGGTAAATAGCCTACGATCTTCCGTTCCGGGGAATACGACTTCCAATTGCTGGCATAAGAATAGGATAAATCCTCAAACAGAGATTGCGCGTAGGCGACACAATCTTCGTAGGTGGTCCAGTCAGGATTCAAGGCTTCCATTGGTGTGATTCCAGATGCGGTTGAGAGTAGTGCGAAAGGCGGTCAATTCTTCCCCGCTGAGAATGCGGGTGCAATCCTGGTCAACTGCCACGACCAGAGGTTCCAGTTCATCATGAATGGCCTTACCCCGGTCTGTAATATGGAGATTGACCACCCGGCGGTCATTCAAGGAGCGTTTCCGTTCCACAAATCCCTCCTTCTCCAGACGGTCGGCCAGACCGGTGACAGCCGGTTTGTCCAGGTATATCTTTTTCCCGATTTCGGAGAGAGGCAGGTTCCCTTCCTGTTGCAACACGTCCAGTACCATAAATTGGGTGGCGGTGATCCCTTTCTCGGCAAAGCGCAGATCCAGGGCTTTCCGCAGGGACCGGGCCGTACGCACGACCAAAAATCCGGTGCTGTGTTCGATATAGCTCACGGCTCTCCCTGCCGGTTCCGGGAATGAAAATCTGAAGGTGGGCTGTAAAGAACGGAACGCATAATAGTTTGCATAGAAACTATTTGTATAAAAACTATTTGTCAAGACCCAAAATCGGGATCATCTATTCGACCGGAAGGGAGGTCGATCCCGGGCCGATGCCGGTGACCGACCCATTCGTGAGGGTTGTCAGTCCTCCGGGACGGGTTCAGGAGTTGCCGGCGAACTTAAAACCGGTAGTGGAAGGCAAAATAGAGATAGTAGTATTTGTAATCTTTATCCACGGTGGCATCCAGGGAAGTGGAGACCACCAGATGGGAGCGATACTGCCAGGAATAGGTGGCGGTCACGTTATGTTGAATGTAGTCTGCCAATTTGTTTCCATACCCGTAGACATACAATTCATATTCGGCGAACAGCGATCCCCTCCGGCCCACCTTCCGGGTAAACCCGAATTGGTTCCGGGAGCCGGTGATCAACAGATTATGGAGAAAACTGCCGGTATAGTCAAAATTCCAGCCCTCCCGGCGATAGGGTCCCCGGTATCCCAGGAACGCATAGATGGAATTTCCCCCTCCGGTGGACTGGAAGCGGTAATTCGCCCCCAGGCGGTAAGAGCGTCCGCCGGATGTATTGAAATAAACGGCGTTGTACCATCCGGAACGGGTTTCGTCCACGAACAGGGAATCGGGAAAAGACCGGCTACTTTGTTGATACAACACCTGCTTCCGGCTGGAAATTCGGCTTTGAATGCTGAGCCAGTTCAGGGGTCGAATGCGGAGGGACAATTGGTTCGAGACCAGGGTGGCTCCTTTTCGGCCGCCGACAGCGCCGTTCCGATAGAAATCCACGGTCTGGTTCATGGTGAAATACAACAGTCGGCCCCGGCGCCAGCGAAACCGGTTGTAC
Organism: Fidelibacterota bacterium; assembly: GCA_003695105.1. Lineage (GTDB taxonomy): Bacteria > Fidelibacterota > Marinisomatia > Marinisomatales > J089 > J089. The sequence continues at coordinate 2,532 of RFIZ01000133.1, read as the reverse complement.
AAAAATTCACGGTCTACGTTGCCGGAGGCATATTGTCCTACCAGGGCCAGACTTCCCTCCAAAGAACGTTGGTCACGGCGAAAACGGTAGGAAGTGAAGACCCCACCCTTGGTTACGCTGGAATTGAATTTCAGGGTCGCCGGGTCCGGTTCCAGACCCCCCAGCAAACCGGCGGAAATCCGTTCGGACAATGATGTTTCCAACAGGATCCCGTCCGTAGCACCCACTCCCGCCATGGCGCTGGAGTAGACCCGACCGATCTGGGTGTGAAAACGACTTTCAGACGTACCCAGCTCCCAACGGGCCTGGTAGAGGATGAAGTCGTGATTTTGAATATTGGAGCGGCCATAAATCCATAACTGGGTATTGATGGGCCGGGTCATGTGAAGTCCGTATTGCAGGGAAGCGATGCTCCGATGATGAAACAGGCTGTCACTGAACTGACTATAGGTATACCGATAGGACAAATTCCCCAATTGAGACAGACCAAACTTCTTGTTCACCGGCTTGGCCGTTGTCACGGTTGCCGGTGTTTCGGGTACTTCCTCGATCGTCACCAGTTTGACTTTTTCCAGGTGAACCCGGTCGCCCAACTGGAGGGTCTCAGCCGGGACCAGGGGTTCGCACACGCAGGATTTCCGGGACAGGTAGGTCACCACCGCCAGGCCCACTTCCTCGGTTCCCCGGGTAATCCGAAGCGTGTCGCCTTCGCCCACCCCTGCATCGGTACCCACATCACAATAGACTTGATCGGTGGTGATATAGGTTATTTTTCCATCCACTTTGATTTCCATGCGTTCCTGGGCCCAGAGTGAACCGGCCAGAATCAGGCTGAGAAATATGGCTGCACGTTTCATTTAATCTCCTCCGCGTCCACCGGAATGGCAATGATAACATTTCACACTGTTGTAGGAATAACCTCCCACCTCTCCCCGGTGCTTCCGATCCATTTTGGTTTTATCATGTTTGTGGCAGACTCCGTTCAATCCGCAGGAAAAAATCTGGTAATCTGAGGGATCAAAATGACATTCGGCGTCACAGGTTGTCCAGGTACCCCGGTGGGAACCGGAATAAATAGGGAAAAATTCACTGTCATGCTGCGACATATCGATGGGCAACCATGCCCGGCTGTTGTGACAGAGCCGGCAATTGTCATTATCCGGATGATCCGGGTTTTCCCGGGCCAGACGATACTGACTGGAGTGACAGGGGAAACAATCCGTGGTCAACTGACCGGCCAGGCGCTGGAAATTGACCCCGTGGCAATCCCGACAGGCCAGAGAGGCATGCATGCCATTCAGGGCAAAAATCGTATGGTCGTGGTTTTGGTTCCAGCGACTCATGTCCCAATCGCTGGTATTGTGACATCGCCCGCATTCGGAACCGAATTCATTCTGGTGGATGTCCAGATGGCAGGCGCTGCATTCCGGTTTGGCCTGGGCGAAGGCGTGTGTTTCCATGGCCGTTTCACCGGGATGACATTGAATACATTCCGCGTTCTGATGCTCTCCCTCCAAGGGAAACAGTGTATCCCGATTGTGCTGAAAGGTATGATCCGGCGCCAGCGGTATCCAGGCATTGGGAGAGTGACAATTGGCACAGGGTATATCGGTGAGTTCTTCCTGGGGTATCCCCGCCAACACAGCCATCAATACCACGGAAGTCAGACCCATTATTTCCGGATCCTTTTCACGTGTTCCCGCCAGCTGCGAATGTCGTCACCGCCTTCACCCCCTTCTTCTTCGGTCCCGTTGGGATGGCAATCATAACAGGCGTTGCTTTCGTACACGTATCCGCTTACCTCTCCCAGGTGTTCGTTATCCATGCTGGTTCGATTGTGTTCATGGCACACGCCGTTCAAACCACAGGAAAAGACGTCGTAATCGGCGGGATTGATATGACATTCGGCAGTACAGGTGGACCATTTGTTATTGTGTTTCCCCGAGAAAATCGGGAACCAGCTCCCATCGTGGTCAAAGGTGGCGGGCGTCCAGGTAGTGGTACCATGACAATCCTCGCAGGTGGTGGGAAATTGCTGGGTCAGGTGGTTGGGATTGGTGGCTCCGTTGTAATCGCTTAAATGACAATCCGCACAGGGCTGGGATACCTGCGAATGATCGAAGGTCACGTCGGTCCAGTCGCTGGTGGAGTTATGGCACAGGGTACAGTTGGTGGAAAAACCGGAAGCGGCATGATCGGGATTGGTGGTGTTATTGTATTGGTTCAAATGACAATCGGCGCAGGGGATCGAAGAGACACTGGCGTGGCTGAAGGTCACGTCCGTCCAGTCACTGGTGGAATTGTGACAGAGAGTGCAATCAGTGGAAAGTCCCAGGTCGGCGTGGTTGGGAGCATTGGGATAGGTATCGTTGGGCAAATTATTGTAATCCGGCATGTGACAGTCGGCGCAGGGTGCAGTCACGCTGGCATGGTCGAAACTCACAGCCGTCCAGTCGCTGGTGGAGGTATGGCACTGGGTACAATCCGTGGTAAAGCCGGAGGCGGCGTGATCGGGCACAGTGGGGTTGGACG
>RFIZ01000132.1 GCA_003695105.1 Fidelibacterota bacterium | reverse complement strand
TCCAGGGGTTCGGCGGCGAAGACCTGCAGATAGCGCCGGGCGACGGTGTAGGTCACGTCGTCTTCCAGCCAGCCTTCCTCCACCAGCGGCACGAACAGGGGGCAGGCCTGGCTGATCACCTCCAGTCCGGGCCGCTTTTGCCGGAGGAGGTGGCTGTAGGCCCTGGAATGAATGGTGGCGATGGTGCCGATGACCCCCACCCGCCCCCGGCGGACTTCCCGGAGGGCGGCGTCCACGCCGGGTTCGATGACGCCCAGCACCGGGACGTCGATCTCGGCCCGCAAATGCTCCAGGGCCAGGGCCGAAGCCGTGTTGCAGGCCACCACGAGGGTCTTGGCGCCCCGCTCCACCAGAAACCGGGCGATGTCCCGGGCGTATTCCCGCACCAGATCGGGACTCTTGTTCCCGTAGGGCACCCGGGCCGTGTCGCCGAAATAGAGCAACGGTTCCCGGGGCAGCCGCCGGCGGATGGCCCGGACGACGGTGAGTCCTCCCAAGCCCGAATCAAACACCCCGACGGGAGCGCTGGACATCAGCCTTCGGCCAGCACCCGTTCCCGGGACTGTTTGAACTTGAGGATGGCATCGAAGACCGCGTCGGCGATGTGCTGCCGGTAGGCGGCGGACTTCAGCCGTTTTTCTTCGATGGGATTGGACAGAAAGCCCACTTCCACCAACACGTTGGGCATGCTGGCGCCGATCAGTACGTAGAAGCCGGCCTGTTTGACGCCCCGGTTGGGCGCGTCCAGCTGGCGATCCAGTTCCTCCTGGATCAGGGCGGCCAGGGCTTCACTTTCCTTCATGAACATGCTCTGGGCCATGGTGGCCATGATCAGGTTTTCTCCGGTGAGTTCCTGATAGTTGTCCCGCCGCTGGTCTTCCAGTTTGATCACGGCATTTTCCCGGGAGGAGACTTCGATGGCATCCTGGGTTTTGCCGGGACGAAGCAGATACGTCTCGAACCCCTTGATATTCCGGTTGCGGGAGGCGTTGGCGTGGATGCTGACAAAAATTTTGCCGTTGTGCTCATTGGCAATCTTGGTGCGTTCGTAGAGGGGAATAAACACGTCCTCTTCCCGGGTATAGACGACTTTGATGCGGGAATTCTTTTCCAGTCGCCGGCCGATGCGTTTGACGATGTCCAGGGTGATGTCCTTTTCCTTGGTGCCGTAATAGCCGATAGTGCCCCCGTCCTTGCCGCCGTGTCCGGCATCCAGCACGACCGTGTCCAGCCGCCAGCGATCCTTCACGTCCTTGATCCGGGCGGCGCTCTTCGACAGGGGCGTCCGCAGGGTCACCACCAGTTCGTGGGGATCGACGGTCTGGTAAAATTCATGGCCCTCCACTTCCCCCCGGAGCTGAAAGGCCAGTTGGGCCGACTCCTGGAGTTGATCCACCGTGACCCGTTTCACCACGCCCCGGGTTTCGGCCCGGAGGACTTCCGAGGTGTCCACCAGACCCTTCCGGACGGTGATGTAGAACCAGCCGTTGTCGTTGACGAAGGTGCTGATGTCTTCCTTGTTGAACCGCTCCCGGGTGTTCAGATGCAGGATGGTGCCGTTGGCCTTTTCGTCGATGGTGAGGCCGGTGATGTTGAATTCCACCACATCGATGTCCAGCAGTTTGCTCACCGGATCCCAGGCCAGTCCCGGCATCACCACCGATTTCAGCAGGCGGAAAAAGGAATTGGCCGGGACGTACAGATCCCGCTCCACCTTCCGGGCCTCCAGGGGGAGCTGATAGACTTTTTCATCCACCAGGACGAAGCCCGTCTCCGCCGACACCTTGATGCGGTGGTTGTTGACGTAGAGGACGATTTTTTCCTGTTTGTCATTGATAAAGGAATGGGCCTGGAGAACCCGTTCCAGATCCAGAATCGACACGTAGGTGGTGGAGGTATTGTCCAGCGTTTTCAGTACATCCTGTTTCTGGTTGGACCGGTTCAACACCCGCACCGTGGAGCCCGGGAGACCGGAGCCCAGCACAAGGAGGCCAAATACAAGTAGTACCCGTCGAAACATAAGCGCAAATTTATTTTTCCTCTCCGCGCATTCCAATCAGAACCTGTGGCCAACAGGAGGGAATGCGCAGGGAAGGCGGACGATTCAGGGCCGGCCGGAGGGTTCCCCCGGGACAGGCTTGACTTTTTCGATGCGAAAGAGACGAAACTCCAGAAAGGAAAGCTGCAGGGTACGACCGTCCTTCAAAGGATAAAACCAGAGCTGGGCGTCCTCGCCCTTCTCCGTGAGTTCGTGGTGGATATCGGCCGGTTCACCCAGCAGGTCCTGGACCTGGGGAATGGTCATGCCGATGGTCAGGCGTTCCCGGTTGCGTTTCAACTTTTCCGCCCGTTCCGCCTCCATACGGGCATTGATGTTGGCCTGGATACGTTGGGCTTCCAACCAGGCCAGGCGCTGTTTCAATTCCTCCAGAATGGCTTCGTTGCGTTTTCCCAGGGTCCCGGTGAGTTCCCGGGCCGTTTCCAGACTGGTAATGACCAGTTGCAGCGCGTCCGGGTCCCGGATGGCGTCGGCCTGTTTCACCAGTGCCACGGCGATGTCGTAGCGCACCAGCTCCGCTTCCGGCTCCAGGGTGGTGTCCTGGGTGACGGCCTGTTCCATCAGTTCGATGGCCTGCCGATACAAACCGTGATTGAGGGCGAATTTGGCCCGCTCCAGGGTGACCCGGGCGCGAAAGGCCGGCAATTGCTCCCGGGCCGGCGGATAGAACTGGGCGGTGGATTGCATCAGGGTCAATGCTTCTTCGAACTGATGATCGAAGGCCAGCTGTTGGGCCTGGACCACCCGGGCAGCCCCGATCTGGCGCAGTCGTTCATCCAGACTGGCGGCCAAAACCGAATCGGAGGTGAGGGCCCGCGCCTGCAGGTATTTGGTGAGGGCCTGATCGGTGAGTCCCCGGTCGTCGAAACTCAACCCTTCCTTGGTGAGCTGCTCCGGAATCAGGCGGTTGCACTGGTCGATGTACCACTGGGCCCGTTTCACGTTGGCGTGGTCCGGGTGGGCGGCCAAAAATTCCCGGAATTTTTCCCGGGCGGTGACATAGTCCTTATGGTAAAAATAGTCTTTGGCGGCTTCCCCGATGGTGGCTTTCCCGCCGTAAAAGGCGGAGAGGGTGACAAAGAGGCCGTAGCTGGCGATATGCATCCCGGCGATGGGGGTGAGGTTCTGGGGATCGGAAATGGAGGTCAGTTTGGTGAACCCGTGCTTGATATCCACGCCCACGGTGAACCGGTTGGTCAGGCCCGGATCCAGGATGAAACGGAAGCCGAAGGCATAGGACACGGCGGGTCCGGAGCCGGACGGAGTGGGGTCCATGTTTTTCCCGGTTTGGTACAATTTGGCGAAGGCGCGGCCGTAGGTGTAACGTCCCGTGAGGAACCAGCGGTCGAACCACTGGAGCTGGAAGGAGTTGGACAGGCCCAGTTCCAGCACCCGGGGATTGAGATGTTTGCTGCCCGCCCCCCAGGAAGCGGGGATGGTGGGCGCGGCGAAAAGGGTGGTGTACCGAAAATTGAGGCCGGTGTGGAGATCCAGCCAGCTGGTGTGAAACAGGTATTGACTCAGGTTGGTCTTCAACAGGTCCAGTTCCAGCTGGTGCCCGAGGCGGGTGGTCCAGGCGCCGCCCTGATAGGGTTCCACCGCAGTTTCATAGGTGATGTAGTCGCTGCGGAGGTTTTTTCCGGTGCGACCGCCGCCGGCGTTGGAAAAGAGACCGTAGGACAGTTCCAGGGGAATAATAGACACCGGTTCGTAGAATTCCCGGCGGTGAAAGAGGATGTCCTGCCAGTAGCCCTCTCCCCAGTGGAAGCCGATCTCGCCGAAATCACGGATGAGTTGGAGGAGTGGATTTTGGGTGGTGTCCGGCGGGGCGGCCTGACCGTGTAGGACGGTCACCAGGCCGATCAGGAGGGTGAAGCTGGAGCATCGTCTCATGGCGTGTCAAAATAGGAGGATTCGGGAATGCCGGGCAAGGCCGAACGGGGTTTGACCGGAAAATGCCCGAATAGGGATCAGGACGATTTGTGTTAACCGCCATCCTCTGGTACGGAACTGTCATCCCGATTCCGCCGGGAGGCGGAGAGGGATCTACATCCGTTAGCAAAGGGCTATGATTGTACGGGTACCGGGTAAGGACAAGGAAAGGCTGGAGTAGATTTCTCTCCCGACATGCCTCCAGACATGTCGGGATCGAAATGACACGTGTTTGTTTGTGTTGAAACACAACCACCCGGCCTTGAAAAACCGGGCGATGGGAAGCGGAAGTGAGTCCGCGACCAGAAAAAGAAATGTCCGAACCCGATGCCCATCGGGTGAGTTTTTCTTTTTCCGCGGACGAACGATCGCTTCCGCCCGGGGTTT
>RFIZ01000131.1 GCA_003695105.1 Fidelibacterota bacterium | reverse complement strand
GCCACCGAATCCCTCAGCACCAGGAGATTTGCATGAAGAAAAAAGTCCTCCTGACCGGAGCCACCGGAATGGTGGGGAAAGGAGTGTTGCTGGAATGCCTGGACCATCCGGCGATCGGTGAAGTGGTGGCCATCGGGCGCCATACCACCGGCATGGAGCATCCTAAGTTGACCGAGGTGGTTCACCGCGATTTTACCGATTTCACTCCGATCCGGGACCGGCTGGAAGGAGTGGATGCCTGTTTTTATTGCCTGGGCGTGAGTTCCGCCGGGATGCAGGAGGAAGACTACCGACGCATCACCTATGATTACACCCTGAGCCTGGCCCGCCTGCTGGTGCAGCTCAATCCCGGGATGACCTTCATCTACGTCTCCGGCCAGGGCACGGACAGTAGCGAACAGGGACGGTCCATGTGGGCCCGGGTCAAAGGGAAGACCGAAAACGACCTGCTGGCACTGGGATTCCGACAGGCCTTCATGTTCCGGCCGGGCATGATCATCCCCCTAAAAGGAATTCGCTCCCGGACCCGACTGTACCAATTCTTTTACGATTATTTTCTGTGGTTGATCAGAGGGATCAAAATCCTGGCTCCGAACTCCATCGTCACCACCACCCAGATAGGCCTGGCCATGATCCACTGTATGCTCCAGGGGTGTTCGACTCCCATTTTGGCACCCCGGGACATCATCCAGTTGTCCGGCATACCGCCCTCGGGGGATGCAGACCGTTGAAGGGCCTGAGCGTGGATAAATCCCTTCGAGTTGGAGGTCAGATCAATTATAGTGTGTGTACCCTGACCTATCTCTCCCTGGACGGACGGGTCGTGAATGTGGCTTTGAAGTGGACATTGTAGATGAAAAGATGCAACTGCATGGATCCGACACCCTGTCTTCGTTAACCTAAAGGATGGAGGTCTAATGTCAACGACCCTGATGATCGCCGTTTTTGTGATCCTCTCCACCGTTTTGATCGCCGTGTCCCGCCGTTCCTTGACGGATGTCCGCTCCCATGGCTTTTTCCGCTTTTTCGCCTGGGAAGGCATCCTGGTACTGGCACTCCTGAATGCCAGGGTCTGGTTCCGGCAACCCTTCAGCCTTCATCAAATCGTTTCCTGGATTTTGCTGCTTTTATCGATCATTATGGCGATTCATGGATTCCGGCTGTTGAAGGTGATCGGGGCGCCCGACCCGGAGCGGGAGGATGCCACACTGATACCCTTCGAAAAAACCCGCCGTCTGGTGACGGCCGGCGCCTACCGCTGGATCCGGCATCCGCTCTATGCTTCGCTGCTTTTCCTCGCCTGGGGTATATTTTGGAAACAGCCCTCCGGCCCGGGTGTTGCGGTCGCCCTCTTCACCACCGTTTTTCTGTACCTGACCGGACGGGCGGAGGAAAAGGAAAACATGGCTTACTTCGGGGAAGAGTATGTGACGTATATGAAAACCACCCGAATGTTTATCCCCTGGATATTTTGATTCGCCCTAGTCCACGAAATAATCCTGGAGCGCTTTCACCGATATTTGCTTCGGTGAGCGCAGGGCCCGGACGGCCGCCTGGGCCGCCGACAGGGTCGTGAACACCGGCACCCGGTAGCGGATCGCCGCCCGGCCGATGGCCGCTTCGTCCGCCCGGCTGCGACTGCCCATGGGCGTATTCACCACCAGGGCGATGTCACCGTTCTTGATCCGGTCCACCACATGGGGCCGGCCTTCGCCCACCTTGTACACCGTTTCCACCGGCATCCCGTTCTGACGCAGAAGGGCGGCGGTCCCGGTGGTGGAAACCAGCCCGAATCCCAGTTCCAGAAAATCCCGGGCCAGGGGCACGGCCTTCCATTTGTCGTGGTCATTGACAGACATAAAGACGGTACCCGCGACCGGCAGGCGCACCCCGGCACCCAGCAATCCTTTCAGAAACGCCTGCCCCAGGGAAGGCGCCAGACCCATGGCTTCGCCGGTGGATTTCATTTCCGGGGATAAAAACACCTTCTCTCCGGGAAATTTGTCGAAGGGCAGCACGGCTTCCTTCACGGCCACCACTTTGGCGCCTGTTTCAGCCGGCAAGGGAAAGTCCGCCAGGGATTTTCCCAGGGCGATCTGGGCCGCCCACTTTGCCAGGGGAAGGCCCCGGGCCTTGGACACAAAGGGCACGGTCCGGCTGGCGCGGGGATTGGCTTCCAGGACATACACGATCCCGTCCCGGTAGGCAAACTGGATGTTCAGCAAACCCCGTACTTCCAGTTCCAATGCCAGGGCGGTGGTCTGTTCCCGGATGGTGGTCAACGCCGCCGGCGTGATCCGATAGGGCGGCAGGACACAGGCGGAATCGCCGGAATGGATCCCCGCTTCTTCGATGTGCTGCAAAATCCCGGCGATATACACCCCGGTTCCGTCACAGAGGGCGTCCACGTCGAATTCGAAGGCATCTTCCAGGAATTGATCCACCAGAATGGGATGTCCCTCCGTCACTTCCGCCGATCGGGCCACATAGTCCACCAGTTGGTCGGTGGTGTAGACGATTTCCATGGCCCGGCCGCCCAGCACGTAACTGGGACGCACCAGGACCGGATAGCCGATTTCTTCCGCAATGGCCACCACCTCCTCCAGGGT
>RFIZ01000130.1 GCA_003695105.1 Fidelibacterota bacterium | reverse complement strand
TGCCGGCTGTCGGAGGACCCGATACTGTTCAGTTTCAATTCCAGCCGGGTCAACCCCAATTCCTGAAACAGATTCCAGGCGCAGGCGATGATGTCCACATCCAGTTCCGGATAGGGAGAACCGAAGGCCTCCACCCCCATCTGATGAAACTGACGGTAGCGACCCTTCTGGGGGCGTTCCCGTCGGAAAAGCGGTCCCACGTAGTAGACCTTGGTGACGGGACTGACCGCCGCCAGATTGTGCTGAATAAACGCCCGGACGACGGGCGCGGTCAATTCGGGGCGCAAGGTGAGTTCATCACCGCCCTGGTCCACCCAGGAATACATCTCCTTGGATACGATGTCGGTTTCCTGGCCGACTCCCCGGGCAAACAGGCGGGTGGCTTCAAAAATGGGTGTTCGAATTTCCCGGAAGCCGTGGGCGGCGGCCACCCGCCGGATCGTCCGTTCCAGGGCCTGCCAGCGGGAGGCTTCCCCGGGCAGGATGTCCCGGGTGCCCTTCGGCGCGCGGAAACGGTCTGCCACCTCAGTCCCCCACGATACCTTTCACGATATCCCGGGCCCGTTCAGCTTCGGACTCCGGCACATAAAAACGTACATATCCGCCGACGGCGCCGGCGGTGGTCATACCCAGCGTCGAACTGAGTCGATCACTTTTGGTGTAACAGGGGAGTTGCTCCTGTTCGAAAATTTCCCGCAACATGCCTTCATAAATTTTATCCACCGGTTCCAGTTCCACCCAGTTGATTTCCTCCAGGGGCTGTTCCAGGGGTTCGGTTTCCACCAGGGACACGTGGCAATCGGCGCACTCCGTGATTCCTTCCTGGTATTCGGCATGGCATTCTGGGCAATACATAGGCACCTCAAGTTAGGCGGGAATTTCCCCCTTTTCAACGCATGGCAAAAGGAAAAACCAGCTTAAAAATTGGGCCGGCTGCGGAAGACGCCGCCCCGCTGCTCCAGTTTCAGGTCTTTCAGGTTGGGAGATTTCACATTGATTTTCAAATAGAAGCCGCGCCCGTAGCCCGATGGCGTCCAGTTCACGGACATTTCCCAGCAATGAAGGTCGCGATAGATGGAAAAACTGTGGGACACCAGAGAACGGGTGACCAGATCGAACCGGGCGGTATACCGGATCCGCCAGTTCCGGGTGAGCTGAACGGTGGAATTGGTGTTCATCCAGAACGTTTTCTGACGCCGGTCGGGATTGGAATTGTTCAGGGAGTAGCGCAGGCTCACGGAACTGCTCCACAACTGACCCCCGGGCATCCGGCGGGCCACCTCCTGGAGACGGGAGCTGTAGCGGTAGGATTCTTCCAGCTCCAGACCGGAGGTATCCGTCTGGGGCAGGGAATCTTCCGCCGCCGCGGAGAAGGTCATTCGTTTCCCGCTGAACCGGAAGGAGGTGCCCAGGTTCAGGTTCACCAGTCGGGGGAGGGGCAGACCGGTCTCATGGGTTCGGAGGTGGTTGATCCGCTGGTGGGTACTGTCGTCCCATTGATAGAAATCGTGGGTCATGGACAGGTCCAGGTTCAGGCTCCGGCCCAGTTTGGTGCGGACCGAAGACTGGAGGTTGGACAGGCGGAATTCCTTGGCCACATAGTTATAGTTGGTGGACAAGGTATAGGTCAGCAGGTCGATTTTCCGGGTCTGTCCGTCCCGGGTGAGTTTGGCTTGAAACACATTGTTGGCGGAAAAGGCCAGGGCTTTGACTTTCTGTTGGGGCGTCCCACCGGCCAGCGTACCGGCGAACCGGTCCAGAGTGAGGGCCTGCCCCGCCGTATCGGTGATCGTTTCCACATAGCCCAGGTCCCGTCCCAGGAACGGTTTGGAAAAATCCGGGGTATAGCGAAAACTGATAGCCGGGGACAGGACGTGACGGATCCCGTTCAGGGGCCCGATACGGACCGGAAACAATCCGTAGATCTGGGTGTTGGTCCGCAAATTGAAAGAGCCCGTGGTGCGGGTCGTCCAGCCGGTGATCTTCCGTTTCCGGAGGGTATTGGTGCTGCTGTCCAGCTCCGCCGTGTAGGATTGATCCACCCAGTCGGATTTCAGGTTGATCTGGGGATTGACGGTAATGTAGCGGAAGATTTTTCGCGGTGCATTGACATTGAAGGTATGGTGGATCACGCTGGAAGCCCGACTGCGCAGAACGGGATTCCCCTGGCTATCCAGGTCCCAGCCCAGAACGCCGGCACTGTCCTGCGCCACATGAAAATAGGTCTGCTCCCGCCGGTTTCCGTTCATGGAATAGGACCAGGTGGCGTTTCCCAGAATCCGTCCCAGCCCCGGCAGGAGAGGAGACTGACCGTGGCGGAAGCTGAATCCCGGCAGGGTGCGGGTGGACTGAACCATTTCCTGTCCTGCCTGACCGGGCGCCTGGTAGAACACCGAAGTGGAATCGACCCGCCGTTCCGCCATCAGGTCGCGACGGGAGGACAGGTTGAGACTGATGGAATTGTTGGACCGTTTCCAGCGTTTGGTATAGGTGGCGTTGGAAATCGCCTGCTGTTTCATCCGGTTCAGGGCGTCCAGGGCGGTGGCGCGATTGTATTCGCCGTTGGAGTAGTAAGAGGCATTGATGTTCAGACCCTGGTCATGACGCATCTGCTGGCGGTGGGACCATTTGATCACGTAATCGGTTTTGCGTTGCCGGGGCAGTTGGACAATGTCCCGTTCTCCGCCGCTCAGTTTCTGCCGGGTTTCCAGATACAGATTGCCGGAAAAATGATACCGCCGGCGATAGGGGGTTATGGCTTTCAGGGTAATGCCGGACCGGTCGGCGAAACTCAGGGTCCATTTGGTGTCCCAATAGGGGCTGGGAGCCCAGTAATATCCCAGGCCGTCGATGAACTGGCCCCGATTGGCGGATTCACCGTAGGACGGCATGATCCAGCCCGAATGCCGGCCTCCCCCCTGACTGGGAAAGAGGGCGTAGGGCAGACCCAGCACCGGAATACCGCCGATATATAAAATCAGGGGTTTGGCAATGACCTTGTCTTTTTGAATCAGCTTCATCCGCCGGCTGCCGAAATAAAAATGGGGTTGATCCAGAGAACAGGTCGTATAGACACTGTTTTCCACAAACAGGGAGCGTTCATCCTGATTCCGGATCTCCTCTCCGGTGAAATACCCGTCTTCCGCCCGGGTCTTTCCGTGGAGCACCTTGCCTTTGCGCGTATCCAGGTTATAGACCATGGTGTCCCCTTCCATCGGTTCCCGTTGGGACTCCCGCAGGACGGGTCGCAGCTCCGGCCCCGGTTCCCGGGGATGTTTCGGGTAGGCGTAGAGGAGGTGCTCCGTCCAGTCCACCCGAATGTAACCGGCCTCCAGTTGGGTATCCTGGTGCCGGATCCCGGCGCCGGCGATCAAGTCCGTGTTCCGGCCTGTCACATCGTAGCGGATCACCTCCGCATGATACTGGACCGGACCTTCCAGATCTCCGCCTTCCGGGTCCGGGGTGTACGTTCCGGCGGCTCCCCCCAGGATATGGACCTGGTCCAGGCCGTCGCCGGCAAGCGTCATGACCACCGTATCGCCGGAGGACAGGTTTTTCCCCTGGTAGAGGGAATCGTCGAACACGTGATACAGGACCGTGGCCATTCCTTCCAGTCGCAGGGAATCCAGATCGCCGTCCTGGAAAAATCCCCGCAACCGCACCCCGGTCATATCATCCTCCTGTTCCACCGTTTCCCGGGTACGGAGTGAGTCGTCCCCTGACTCCCGGTAGCCCGAAACCCGGGCGGTGACGTGGGCCTCCTCCGGAATGAACAGTCGCCGGATCGTCCCTTCCTGATATTCGATCCGGATTCTTGTTCCGGTCAGGACCCGGCTCGAATCGGCCAGAGAGGGATGCTCTATCAGCTCCAGCGCTTCCGGTTCCGGAGTGTAGGTGGCTTCGCCGCAGGTGGCTACCCGGCCCTCTTCGGTGATGGTTACATGTCCCAGCACCCGGTAGCGGGCGGCCCGGGCGCCTTCCGGTTTGACATACAGGATGCGCCGGCCCCGGATGATCTGCTGCTTTTGTTTGAAACGGACCGACCCGGCGGCGGCACCGCTGTCCAGCTCGGTAAAATAGTGCAGCGTATCACATTCCAGATCGTATTCCGGATCCCAGGTGTGAACCTGGCCGTAGGCCGACAAGCGATCCCGGGGGGAATCATAATGCAATGAATCACAGGTAAGGGTTTGCCGGCGGCGGGTCACCGTGACGCGGCCGGTCATAGAACCCTGGCCGGTTTTTTCCACATATTCCGCCCGCTGACAGACCACCACCACCGGTCCTTTGGAAAAGACCACGTCGCCGGTCAGGATTTGGACCGGGACACCGT
>RFIZ01000129.1 GCA_003695105.1 Fidelibacterota bacterium | reverse complement strand
TTTTTGTTTTTTCGAGGCCCAGTTCCTGATTTTTTCCTGTTTCAACTGGGCCCAGGCCTTCTTCTGCCGCGGGACCCCTGTTTGCAGTGTTTGCAATCCAGCCCGGATAGATTCTACGGTATTGGAACAATAAGAGGCCAGCGGCCCCAAATAACTCCGTAACGCTTCCGAATCACTTACCAGCAGGGGTTTCTCCAGGGACAGGGCTTCATATCCGGCGCTCATGAGAGTGTAGGGACGGGTAGTCAGGGCGACCAGGAAATCCGAGGCCGCCAGGCGGCGGAAATACTCCTGATCGGGTAAAAATCCGGTGAAATGGATGTGGGAAGACCGAAATTCGGTTTGCAGGCCCGGAACTTTGCTGATATTCCCGGTCACGTAAACATCCATGTCCGGCAACCCCTCCGCGGCCTGTAAAAACTCACGATAGGGTTCATCGCCGGAAAAGCGGCAAATGTAGGTACAACTAGTCCGCGTTCCTTTTGGCAGAGGATCCTTGACGTCAATCCGGGGAAGGGGATCCTCCAGCACAAACAACTTTTCCCCCAGATCCGGATATTGCTCGTTCAGGTACTCCCGCGCCGCCTCGTTATGCACCAGGACCAGTCGTGCCCGTTTCCAAACAAAGAGAGATAATTGTCGAGCCGGAAAAAAATCGTAATCCAAAAATCCCGCCGTGTGGACATCAGGGATCAGGCTTTTTCGAAACAGGGAGGTATACATCAGTCCGCAGAGGGAGATCAGGGGATGAGCGTGAAAGGTGATTACGACCCGGGGACGTCGCCACAGCAACCAGGCAATCGTCCACAGGAAATTTCGTGCCAGATAGACAAGAATCAGGGCCCGGGGTCGATCCACCCGAGAGAGTCGGAAATAGCAGGCACCAAATTCCCGGGCCAGGCTTTCGCTCCGGCGGGAGACCTGGGTCCAGGCAATGACCGCCCACGGTTGTTTTCGCATCATGAAATTGTCCGGACCGGTTTTTCCAGCACTGCCGTGATCCCGTTGGTCAACAGGACGCCCAGAAGCGGAATTCGGTGAAACCGGTTTTTCATTACCGGGATTCCAAAACGGAACGAATATTCAGGACGACTGAAATAGGGATAGAATCTGTCTAAGGTGAATCCCGCCTCCTTAGCAAGGTGGAGCATCTCCGATACAGACAGGCGGGTCTCTTTAGTCGAAAGCAAATATCGTATCCGGGATTCAGGGAGGTGTAGCCGGCGAAGAAAGGTTGCGTACCATGAATCCGGAAACAGATGCAGGTACGGAAGTTTCGCCCGAATGGATTCCGCCGTCTGCTGATGCCCGGCATAGGGGGCCCCTTTGGGTGGAAAAGAGAGATATAATTTCCCCCCCGGTTTCAGCAGATCAAAACAGTTCTGTAGAGCGGTTTCCTTGTCCGCAATATGTTCGATCACGTCCCGCAGCAAAATAATATCCATCGGCGGGAGGTCATAGTCTTCATAGGTGCCGGAATCGGTGATATCACCCTGGTAAAAGCGAATGTCCGGGTTCTGCACCAACTGCTGGGAGTGGGAAAACCGGGCGTCAGAGAGTTCAATTCCGTAACAGGTCCACCCTTGTTCACCGAAATATTGCAACGCTCCGCCTTCCGCCGGGCCCACCTCCAGGAGAGTTCCTGCCGGAAGAGCCGGGTCAACCAGCAGGGGCGACAGAAAGCGTTCGGCGAACCAGTATTGCTCCAGATACGCCCGTAAAGCCCGCCGGGATATGTCCGGATAGTGGGCGGCCAGCCGATCGATCTCTGCCTGAGTCTTCCTGGATAGCACCCGTCCTCAGGAGTAATACCGTTTGGTAAAGCCCGTCCAGACACCCTGACCGATCACATATCTGCGCACGAAGGCGGAGATAAAACCCAGTCCATAGCCTACAATCTGGATCGGAATTGTCACCAGTGTGAGAAGGCCCACATCCAACCGCCGGGATTGGATCGCCGCATGAATTCCCAGGGCCAGCAACGCCAGAAGACCGATCGTGATCCACCCGCCGAAGCGTTCCGGGGAGATCAGCCATCCGACCAGGACATAGGCCATCACGATCGTGGCCAGGGACGGTAGAAAGTGAATGGGTTCCAGCAGAGATGAATCGATTTTTCCCAAATTGATCCGGGCCACACCCCAGTTGAAGACCTGTTTAAAAAAGCGTTTCAGCGTGGTCCGGCGACGGTGATAGACCAACGCCCCCGGAATGAACCGGATGTCCGCCCCGGCCTTTCGGATTCGGTAACTGAGTTCGATGTCCTGGCCGTGCCGAAGGTCCCCGAAGCCGCCCACCTGTTCCACCAGAGTGCGGGTCATGCCCATATTATGGCTGCGGGGGTAAAATTTGGCCAGCATCTTTGCGCTGTGACCGCGCATGCCACCGGTGGTAAAAAAGGATGTCATGGCATAGTTGATGGCTTGCTGCAGAGCGGAAAAATCGGATTTGGCTCCGTCCGGTCCGCCGCAGGCATCGAAGGGGCGGTGGGTATATTCCCGGTAGATGGTTTCCACCCACTCCGGATGAGCTTCACAGTCAGAATCAATGAACAATAACAGGTCCCCCCGAGCCCGCTCAATTCCATGGTTGCGGGCGGCTCCCGGACCCTGGTTTTCCTGGGTGAGAAATATCAGCGGAAAATCCACTTCCCGGCGCAGATCCTCCACCCGCTCCCGCGTCCCGTCGGTGGACCCGTCATCAGATATGATGTGCTCGAAAAGGTGGTGTTCAACCGTCTGTGCCTGCAGGGACCGGACTAAATGTTCGATTTCCTCTTTCCGGTTGTAGGAGGGCGTTATGATCGAAATGACCGGCTTTGTGTTCGCCATCAGGGGAGGGACCGTTTTACGCGGTTTTCTGAATGTTGCTGGGTTCGGGCGATGAGTTCGCCCAACAAACCAATGGAAAAAAACTGAATTCCGATCAGGATAATCATCACGCCCAATATCAATAAGGCAAGGTGTTGTTTAAACGAATGACCCAGCAGGTATTTGGCGTACAATAAATAGAGTTCCATGACCGTACCTACCACCAGAGCGCCCAGTCCCATCGAACCGAATAAATGAAGGGGTTGCTGGTCGAAGCGATTCAAAAACAAAATGGTAAGTAAATCGAAAATGCCGTGAAAAAACCGGGCGCCGCCATATTTGGTTTTTCCGTGCAATCGCGGATGGTGTTTTACCGGGATTTCTCCCACCCGAAATTTCCTTTGTCCGGCCAGAGCCGGGATGTAACGATGGCGACCGCCGTAAATTTCCAGCGCGTGCGTGACACTACTGCGGTAGATTTTCAGCCCGCAGTTGAAATCATGGATTTTCACGCCGGTGATCCAGCGAACGGTCCGGTTCCAGATTTTTGACGGGAAAGTCTTGGTCCAGGGGTCCTGGCGGTGCCGCTTCCACCCCGACACCAGATCATAGCCTTCTTCCAATTTATTCACCAGGTTGGGAATCTCTGCGGGGTCATCCTGGAGATCGGCATCCATGGTGACCACTTTGTCATAGCGAGCCCGTCGAAAGCCTTCATTCAGCGCCGCCGATTTCCCGTAATTCCGGTGGAATTGGACGTACTGAATATGCTCATCTTCGGTAGCGGCTTCTTCCAACAGGGTCCCGGACGCATCGGTGGATCCATCATCGATGGCGATGATTTCCCACGGTTGATTCAGTTCCCCCAACACGACTTTCAACTGGCGGAGCAGTTCGGGAAGGGAGCCCTCCTCATTCAATACCGGGATTACCACCGATATTCCTGTCATCGATCCCATGGTATCCTTCCTGTGATTCTGGTAAACAAGTATTCATTGCGTTGACCCAATGTCCGTGTCTGAAACGTCAACTCATAACGGTTCTGATCGTCGGAAATTACGGCAGAGCGGACGAACCTCCCCACTGCTGTTTCTTCGAATTGTACCGTGAAATCCAGAGGGGGCCCGGCTGTAACGTTGGTCACCTGCACCACCGGCGGTATTCCCCAGAACAAGGTTACCAGATCTCCCGGAGAAAAGTAATTCAAAAAGGGATTGCGGGTGAGAATTTGGCGCAGGGACACCGGTTGTTGCTCGATCAGATTCCACCCCCGGATGTCTAATGAATCGATGAGGAGAAAGAGACTCTTGCGGCCCATCAAATCACGAAACAATACCAGGAGACTGTCCCGGGAGGCGGAAAACTGAAAGGGGAAATTACCCCGCAAGGATCCGGAAGAACGGAGATTCCCTTCACCGGAACAATAGCTGTATTGGCCGGTCAACTCCGTCAGTGATGGTGTGGCCGGGACAGGTGTGACAGTTCCCTCTTGGGGAGGTAAGGGCGGCGGGGCACAGGAGAACCACCCGAGGGTAACGGCTGCCCCCAGACCGACCAGCCTTAGCGCAACTTTTCCTCTAATTGTGGATTCTCTCCGGCTATCTGCAGTGCTTTTCGGTACAATTGTTTGGCCTTCCGCGGCTGATTAAGCTTTTGGTAGACATCACCCAGGTGCTCCAATAGAGTCGCATTGGTTGAATCCAGCTGGACGGCCTGGGAAATATAGGATTCGGCTTTCCGGGGTTGGCCAATTTTATAATAGATCCAGCCGATTGTATCCAGGTAGGCAGCCGTCTTGGGACTCAGTTCGATAGCTCTCTGAGCATAAGTCAGGGCCACTTCCAGCTTTTCGTTCCGCTCCGCCAGACTGTAGGCGTAGTTGTTGTATGCCTGAGCGTCGGTACTGTCGGAATCGATCAATTGTTGATAGATTTGATCGGATTCGGCCCACCGCTGTTGATTGTCATAGATGATGGCCAGGGCGTGCCAGGCCGTCCGAAAATCGGGATTGATGTCCACCGCCCGGGTCAGATAATTTTCCGCCTGGGTCATTTGATCCAGTTGTTGATAACTCACCCCCAACAGGTATTGAACGGTAAAATCTTCGGCAAATCGATCCGCCACCGGCGTCAAAATGTCCGTTACCTGCTGGTAATCATCCTGAGTCAGGTATACCATGGCCCGGTCCACGTAGCCCCGGGGCTGGTCAGGATA
>RFIZ01000128.1 GCA_003695105.1 Fidelibacterota bacterium | reverse complement strand
GTGCGCATGTAGGAAATAAAACCGGCCTCATACAACTGTTGGGCCAAACGCATGACCCGGGCCGACGAACCGAAACGACGCGCAGCGTCCTGCTGGAGCGTACTGGTAGTATAGGGGGGCCGGGGACGGACAGACTTGGGCTGGACCTCTTTTCGGTCCAGGGTCCACGGCAGCGGCAACAGCCTGGCTTGCAGGGCCTGCGCGTCCGTTTCATTCAGGACCACTACCTGGGAAGACTTGGGCCGGCCCGTTTGGGCATCAAAATCCTTGCCGGTGGCGACGCGCTTTCCTCCTACCTGAATCAGCGTGGCCGTGAAGGAGTCCTTGGCGCCGGCCTGGAGGGTCGCCTCCAAATCAAAGAACCGGGCGGTCCGGAAGCGGAGCCGCTCCCGTTCCCGATCCACCAGCAGACGAAGGGTGGCCGACTGGACCCGACCGGCAGACAAACCGGAGTCCTGATCGAGTTTCAACCAGCTTCTCAGGGTCCGCCACAATTGCGGCGAAATCAGATAACCGACCAGACGATCCAGCACCCTCCGGGCCAGTTGGGCATTCACCAGATGCTCATCGATTTCCTCCGGATGGGCCAGGGCTTCCTGCACCGCCTTCCGCGTGATTTCATGAAAACGGACCCGGTAATGAGGTTTGTCCGGGAGTTCGGCCGCCACATGGGCGGCGATGGCTTCCCCTTCCCGGTCCGGGTCGGTAGCCAGATAAATGGCATCGGCCTTTTGGGCGGCTTCCTTGAGTCGTTGTACCACCGCCTTCTTCCTGGGGGGAACAATCCAGGTGGAATGAAAGTCCCGTTCGATATCCACGGCCAATTCTTTGTCCGGCAGGTCCTTGATGTGCCCGACAGAGGCCAGAACCTCATATTCCCCGCCGAGATATTTCTCAATAGTGCCGGCCTTGGAAGGCGATTCGACGATTACCAGTGGTTTTGTACTCATACGATCTTTGAATTTACGGCTAATGGTTGGAAAGACTGCGATGTTTGGTCCCGGAAATTGCTTACCACCAATTTCTCGCGCGCGCTAAATTAATTTATGCTGCTTCCGGATGATCTGGCACCCGCGATTTTTGTTGACCGTCCCAATCGTTTTCTGATTCAGGCCCGCCAGGGGGACCGGATTCTGGCCTGTCACTGTCCCGATCCGGGGCGGCTACAGGAACTGCTTCTCCCGGGAGCGGAACTGTGGATCCGGCCGTCGGCCTCCCCCCAACGGAAAACCGAAGCCACCGTCTGGCTGGTCCGGGCCCCTTCGGGAACCCTGGTTTCTCTCTATTCGGCTCTGCCCAACCGTTTTGTAGGTGGACTGCTCCGGGAGCGGCGCTTACCGGGGTATGAGGGGTTCACCCTGATCCGGGCGGAAGTTCCCTGGCAACACCACCGTTTTGATTTTCTCCTGGAGTCGCCCCGAAACCGGCCCTATTATCTGGAAGTCAAATCCGTCACCTTTGTGGCCGACGGGGTAGCCCGCTTTCCCGATGCGGTCACGGACCGGGGTAAACGCCATGCCTTCACGCTGGCAACCCTGCGGAAACAGGGACTGGAAGCGGGAATAGTGTTCATTTGCCAACGAGCCGACGCCGTAGCGTTTCGCCCCATGTGGGACCGGGATCCGGCCTTTGCCCGGACGTTGGGTGCGGCCGCCGACGCAGGCGTAGACATCCATTGTTTCACTACCCGGGTCACCCGGCGGAAGATCACCCTCCTTCAGGAAATCCCCGTAAATTTGGACCCGGAATAACCCCCGCATGAATGCCCCATCCCATTCCCGAATCCTCCGCCGGTCCCTGACACTACTTTTGCTGGGTCTACTCTGGAGATGCGCCGCCATTCAGGCGCCGCCCGGTGGCCCCAAGGACACGGAGCCGCCGCAACTGGTCAGCGTCGACCCACCCAATGAATCCACCGGTGTCACTACCCATCGGTTCCGGTTTCAGTTCTCCGAATATTTGTTGGAAGAATCCCTGACCGATGGCATTCAGGTCTTTCCGCGGATGGATCCGCCT
Organism: Fidelibacterota bacterium; assembly: GCA_003695105.1. Lineage (GTDB taxonomy): Bacteria > Fidelibacterota > Marinisomatia > Marinisomatales > J089 > J089. Next base: position 1,010 of record RFIZ01000128.1, on the reverse strand, counting down.
CCGGAAGTGCAATACGAGGAAGATGGATTTCAAATCTATCTACCCGGGGACTACCGGCCGAATCAGACCTATGTATTGACGCTGACGCGAAATATCCGGGACGAACATCAGGTGCCCTTGGCAGAGGACATTCAATATGCTTTCAGCACCGGCGCCGCCATCGATCACGGGTCGATCCGGGGCCGGGTGTACAGCCGAAAGCCGGCGGCTGTTCATGTTTGGAAAACGGATTCTCTACGCGATTCCGTCTATTTCACGTTTCCGGATTACGTCCGTCTCTGCCGGGAGGACGGATCTTTTCAACTGGGCTACCTTTCTCCGGGAGGCTATGTCCTGCTGGCCGTGGAAAAAACCGGAGCCGGAATGCCCCTGAAACCCGCTTCCGTGGCCTACGGTCTTCCCCATCGACTGCTGATCAGGGTGGACAGTGCCGCCGTGGGCCCCTTTCATCTGCGCCTGCAGAAAGATCCGGTGCCGCTGTATGCCCTGGAAGCCACCCGTTTTTCGGGCTGGACCGAAATCCGCTTCAACCGTAAGCCGGTTCCCCTCCCGGACATCCGTTCCATAGATCAGGTACCGGTGCCGGCGGTCCCCGATCCCAGGGACAGTCTGCAAATCCTCCTGACCGGGAATCCGCCGGATACCCTGCTGATCGCGTACCGGGACTCCCACACCCAACAACTCTCCCTGCCGGCCACACCAGCCAGAGATACGACGGCCGTCCAGCTGCGATCGCCTGATACCCCTCTGCGACTCTCACCGGAAAAAGGGAAAGGACCCGCCGTCGATTTGATCTTTTCCAAACCGCTGGCTCCCCTCTCTCCCGCCGATCTCCCGTTGGTATATCGCAGCGCCGATACTACTTTGTTTGAGACCTTGGTGAGCCAGACGTCTCCGGTGACCGTAACGATCCGACCCTTTACAGATTGGGAGCCGGACAGTCGCTATTTCATTCGGGCCCGCGGAGAGCGCCTCCTGGCTTTGGATTCCACCCGGTATCAGGATTCGCT
>RFIZ01000127.1 GCA_003695105.1 Fidelibacterota bacterium | reverse complement strand
AGCTACTCCCTTGCTGACAGCTTCCATCACGCCGTTGCCTCCGCCACAGAACACCAGATAGCCCTCCCGCCCCAGGGCGGCTCCCAGGCGTTCGGCTTCCCGGAACAACTCCTCCGATACCACTCTCCCTCCGAAGACCGATATGCGACCGCGATAAGACATCAGGGCTCGATCCGATAAATGGTTCGGGGGAAGGGTATGGTTTCCCGGATATGCTTGGTCCCGCAGATCCAGGCCACCGTCCGTTCTATCCCCAGTCCAAAGCCTGAATGGGGCACCGATCCATATTTCCGCAGATCCAGATACCACTGAAACGGTTTCACCGGCAGATCGTGGTCCCGGATACGTTTGATCAATATGTCGAAATCCTCTTCTCGTTGGCCGCCGCCGATAATTTCGCCGTAGCCTTCCGGCGCCAGCATATCGACACCCAGAGCCAGTTCAGAGTTCTGGGGGTCCCGTTTCATATAAAAGGCTTTGATATCCGCCGGCCAGCGATGGACCATGACCGGGCGATCGAATTCCTCCGATATCAGGGTTTCATCCGTGCCACCGAAATCGGATCCCACCTCAAAGTCGGCTCCCTTCCGCCGGAGAATGTCCGCCGCCTCGTGGTAGGTGATGCGCGGGAACGGACGCTGCACCTTTTCCAGTTTCGTCGTATCCCGTTCCAATGTCTGTAATTCCTGTTGGCAATGCTCCAGGCACCATTGGACGACATATTCGACATACCGTTCCGCCCAATCCATGTTTTCTTCCAGATCACAATAGGCCATTTCCGGTTCGATCATCCAGAATTCCGTCAGGTGCCGCCTGGTTTTGGATTTTTCCGCCCGAAAGGTGGGACCGAAACAATAGGTTTTTCCAAAAGCCATGGCGGCGGCCTCCTGGTACAACTGGCCGCTCTGGGTGAGATAGGCGTTTTGATCGAAATAATCCACCTTGAACAAGTTGGTGGTCCCTTCCACGGCATTGGCGGTGAAAATCGGCGAATCGACCAGGGTAAATCCGTTTTGATCAAAAAAATCCCGGCTGGCTTTGATCACCTGATGCCGCACTTTCAGAATGGCATGCTGAAGTTTGGAACGAATCCAGAGGTGGCGGTGATCCATGAGAAAAGCCGTTCCGTGTTCCTTGGGAGTGATGGGATACTCCTCCGCAATGTGATGAATCGTGATGTCCCGGACACCCAGTTCCACTCCGCCCACGGCCCGGGGTTCCAACCGCGGTATCCCGGTCACGGTAACCGAAGATTCCTGGGTCAATTGGTGTTCCAGTTGAAACACGTCCGGCGATACCTCATTGTTCACCACGACGCATTGCACCAATCCCGTTCCGTCCCTCAGGATCAAAAACCAGATTTTACCCACCGACCGCAAATGGTACACCCAGCCGTTGAGCTGGACTTCCTGATCGACGTAATCCTTCAAAGATTGAATGGTAACTGTGTTCATGTTCTGTGAGTGTTCCTTTACCAAGTGGTTAACAAACTGTTGACAATATCTTCTGCGATTTTTCGAATGGCGGACTGTTGGGCAAAGGTTCGGGGATCGCCGAATTCATCCGGATCCTCTGCGTCTATTTTTCCGTCACCGTCGTTATCGATTTGATCATTACTGATATCACTGGAGGTGCCATACGCTCCCCAGCCGGTAAATTTTTTCTGCAACAACACCTTGTTTTCGATCTTGTCCTCCCAGGTGATGTCCATCACCACCGTGTACCGATATTCCGTTACTTCCTCCTGAGCATTGAAGGTATAGGGCACGTCTTCGATCTTTTCCACCGTCCCTTTCAGGATGGAATCCGCCCGGTCTTCCGGGACTACCTGGAGGATATTTTCTTCGACAAATTTTTCCTGGAGAATATCCGTCATGTCCTCCACAACTCCAAATTCGGCCGTGCGGTTTTCCAGGAGCGGAATGGCAATGGTATGAATATGAGGTGGAATCGAGCCGGCCATGGAATAAATTCCACAGGCGGTTACCATCAGCGTCAGAGGCCACAAGGATTTACGCATGAGTATCGGGTTCCGTTCGTTTGATTTTCCGCTCCAGTCCGTATTCGTCGATCTTGCGATACAAGGTCCGTTCACTCATCCCCAGGGATCGCGCCGCCGCCCGGCGGTTGTTTCCATAGTATTTCAGCGTGCGTTCGATCGCCTCCTGTTCCAGTTCACGAAGAGTCATGTCCCCAATGGCTTCATCCCGGATCAATTTGGGGTTTTGTTCAATCTTTTTCGTCGGAAGGGGCCCACCCTCTTCTCCCGTAAGGGCCGGCGGAAATACGCCGGCCAGACGGGTATCCGGGTTCTGCACCAGCATCTGCTTGATCCATTCGGTGTTTTGAAGAATCGTGTAGAGTTGGCGCAAAATCAATTCCCGCTCCGCCTGATCGGATGGCTGGCGAACCAGTACCGGCAGAGACGGATTTTCTACGGCGCGGGGTTGATCCCTGAAGAGGGTTCGTTCCACCATGTCAGGAGTGATGCGTTCCCCCCGCTCCAGCACCAGCAGGCTTTCCACGTAATTTTTCAACTCCCGAATGTTGCCGGGCCAGTCGTATTGTTTCATCAGGCGGATGGCATCAGGGGTAAAGCCCCGATAGCGAATGTCGTTACTGGTGGTGAATTCCAGGGCAAACCGTTCCACCAGCAGAGGAAGATCTTCGATTCGGTGGCGAAGCGGCGGAACATGAATGGTGACCGTTTTCAGGCGGTAATATAAATCCTGGCGGAATTCTCCCTTGCGAACCTGGTCTTCCAGATCCTTGTTGGTCGCGGTGAGTAACCGGACGTCGGTGCGGAGCGTCCTGGAATCCCCTACCCGCATGAATTCCCCTGATTCCAGAATGCGCAGGAGCTTGACCTGGGTTTCCAGCGGAGTTTCGCCCAACTCGTCCAGAAAGATGGTGCCTTTATTGGCGGTTT
>RFIZ01000126.1 GCA_003695105.1 Fidelibacterota bacterium | reverse complement strand
TGTCTATCATGTGGAAATCGAGTTACAGAATCTGGTGCGGGATCTTTTGCTGTTGGTCCTGGCCGGTATCAGTCTGAAAATCACCGATCAAAAGGTGCGGGAGGCCAATGATTTTAACTGGTTCCCCATCGTAGAAGTGGCCAAACTTTTTGCCGGGATCTTTGTCACGATCATTCCGGCTATCGCCATTCTCCGGGCCGGAACCGAAGGAGCGCTGGCTTCCGTGATCCAGTTGGTCTCCCACAATGGCGAACCGGTCAACACCATGTATTTCTGGCTGACCGGTTCGTTGTCCAGTTTCCTGGATAATGCTCCCACGTATCTGGTATTCTTCAATTCCGCCGGAGGGGATGCGCAGGTGCTGATGCATCACATCCCGGCGACGCTGGAGGCCATTTCAGCCGGTGCCGTTTTCATGGGAGCTAACACCTATATCGGTAACGCGCCGAATTTCATGGTGAAATCCATCTCGGAACAATCGGGAGTGGAAATGCCCAGTTTCTTCGGCTATATCCTGAAATTTTCCCTGCCGATTCTGATTCCCACCTTCATCCTTGTCTCCTGGGTCTTCTTTGCGGCGTGAGAATATCGAAGGTTACTACGAAAAAGGGCGATCAGGGCACCACGGAGCTGGCCGACGGGACCCGTAGACCCAAATCCGATCCGCTGTTCGAGGGACTGGGTACGCTGGACGAACTGTCCGCCGTGCTGGGCTGGGCCCGGGCTGCGGCACCGACGGCAGACATCCGCGACGCTCTGGAAGCGGTTCAACAGGATCTCTTCGATCTGGGGGGCGAAATTGCTCTGGGATCGAAACCCGCTCCGCTGCTGAAGGCGGACCGGATCGACCAGCTGGAGACCGAAATCCAGTCCTGGAATTCCCATCTGCCTCCGTTACAGGAATTCCTCCTGCCCGGTGGAACGGAATTCCAGGGCCGTCTCCATCTGGCCCGAGCAATCTGCCGCCGGGCGGAACGACGCCTGATACCCCTGGCATCGGACCGGTCGCCGACTCCTCTGTGGATTCCCTATCTCAATCGTCTGTCGGATTGGCTGTTTGTAGCGGCACGTTATTTTGCTCCGCCTGATACCCGGGAGACTCAGTGGCGGCGGGGCTCCGGATCGAAATAGACTTTTTCCGATTGAGTCTCGTTTCGGGTTAAATTTGATGCTCGAAGAATTCCAATATGTTGAACTGGACCCCCATAGTATCCCTGATTGAATCGTCCCGCCGGATTCTGCTCACAACGCATGAAAACCCCGATGGAGACGGTTTGGGAACGGCGTATGCCATGGCCGATTTCCTCCGGCAACGGAACATCGATCACCGGATCATGATCCCGTCCCAGGTGCCGGTGGAATATTCCTTTCTGAATCAGGACGGCCGGATTGAGACCTACCGTCCGGAACATCAATCCTGGATCGAGAAGGCGGATCTGTGCATCATCTTTGATGTGGGGGATTTTTTCCGGCTCCGGGAGCTGGGTGATTTCGTCCGTAGTCGCCGGATCGCAACCCTGAATATCGATCACCACCCCCATCCGGAAAACCACCCCTTCAGCCACAATATGGTAGATACCACCGCCGCGGCCACGGGAGAAATGGTCTATGATCTGTTGCGGACAGCCGGGGTGGACCGCCTGTCTAGGGAGATGGCCGTGGGTATCTATACGGCTATCATGACCGATACGGGATCGTTCCGGTACAACAATACCACGGCCCGATCCCACCTGACCGCCATTGCCTGCATGGAGGCCGGCGTCAACACCTCCAAGATCTATCAGAGTGTGTACGAAAACAATTCCCGGGAACGGATCGCTCTGTTGGGCTTGATCCTGAGTAGTCTGCGCTATGAACAAAACGGGGAAGTGGCCTGGTTCTCGATCGACGGCGATATGCTGCGCCGGGCTCACGCCCGTCCGGAAGACGTGGACGGGTTTACCGATTTTGTCCGCTCCGTCCGGGGCGTCGAGGTGGCGGTCATGTTTTTTGAACGCCCGGACGGAACCTGCCGGATCAATTTCCGTTCCAAAGGCAGGTACGTGATCAATGAAGTGGCGAAACAATTGGGGGGAGGAGGACACGCCTTCGCCGCCGGGGCGGTGCTCCAGGACAATTTGGCGGAAGCCATTCCCAAAGTCAAAGGCCTGTTGGCCCGGTCCATGAAAGCCCAGGCGGAAACGGCCCCATGAAAATAATCGTCGCCAAAGATGCCGGCTATTGTTTTGGTGTGCGGGATGCCGTCAATCTGGCGTATGATACCGCCCGGAAGCACGGCGAAGTGTACATGCTGGGTCACATCGTCCATAATGAAAAGGTCGTCAGCGATCTGGAAGAAGCGGGAGCCCGGGTGGTGGATTCTCTGGATGATGTTCCCGCCGGAAAGCCGGTGTTGTTTCGGGCCCATGGTACCACACCGGCCCTGTGGCAGCAGGCCCGGGAAAAGGGAATCCATATTGTAGATGCCACCTGTCCGCTGGTGACGGAAATTCACGAAGAATTCAGAAAAATGGAAGCCGAAGGCCGGCACCTGATCATTATCGGGGATCATGGTCATGACGAAGTGGTGGGGATTGCCAGTCAGGTACAGCATCCGATTGTGATTTCCACCGTCGGCGAAGCCCGGGAACTGGGCCGGATGAAAAAAGCCGGTGTCGTCAGCCAGTCCACCCAAATGATCGAGAATGTCCAGGCCATCATCGCGGAGCTGATGACAAAGGTTTTCGATTTGAAATTTGTCAATACCATTTGTTTTCCCACACGACGGAATCATGAACAAATCAAACAATTGGCCGAACAGTGCGACGTGATGATCGTCATCGGGTCCTTCACGTCGGCCAATTCCAAACGCCTGACCCAATTGGCCCTGGAACGAAATCCCCGTTCCTATCAGGTGGCCTCGGCCGAAGAAATGAATCCCGCCTGGTTTGAGGGCGAAGTGGATACGGTGGGCATTTCCGCCGGAGCGTCCACGCCGGACGATATCATCCAGTCGGTGATCGATCGGGTCAAGGCACTGGGGCAGGTAACTGAAAAGGAGGCCGTCTATGAGTAAACCTTCATTTGAAGTCAAAGTGGGTTTGGCCGAAATGCTCAAAGGGGGCGTCATCATGGACGTCATGAACGTGGAGCAGGCCCGGATCGCCGAGGACGCCGGTGCCGTGGCGGTAATGGCCCTGGAGCGGATACCGGCTTTGATCCGGAAGGACGGTGGAATTGCCCGGATGAGCAATCCCCGGATGATTCAGGACATTCAGGAGGCGGTGTCCATTCCCGTCATGGCCAAATGCCGGATCGGACATTTCGCCGAAGCCCAGATACTGGAAGCGCTGGAAGTGGACTTTATCGATGAAAGTGAAGTCCTGACACCGGCCGATGAAGCCAACCATATCTGGAAACATGATTTCACCGTGCCCTTTGTCTGCGGTGCCCGGGATCTGGGGGAGGCCCTGCGTCGGATTGGAGAAGGAGCCGCCATGATCCGGACCAAAGGGGAAGCCGGATCCGGAAATATCGTGGAGGCCGTGCGCCACATGCGGCGGGTCCAGAGCGAAATGAAACAACTTACCGTCCTGAACCAGGAAGAATTGATGGCCAGGGCCAAAGAACTGGGTGCTCCTTTTCCCCTGGTGGAAGCGGTGGCCAAGACCGGAAAATTGCCGGTGCCCAATTTCGCCGCCGGCGGAATCGCCACCCCGGCGGATGCCTCGTTGATGATGCAACTGGGAGCTGAATCGGTGTTTGTGGGATCGGGTATTTTCATGAGTGAAGATCCGCCGGCACGCGCCCGTGCCATCGTGGAAGCCACCACCTAT
>RFIZ01000125.1 GCA_003695105.1 Fidelibacterota bacterium | reverse complement strand
GCGGCCACGTCCCCGGCAGGGAATTCGACTCCCCCGGTGGATTCGGAAAAAAACCGGCGGTTGATTTCCAGATCGGAATAGAGATAAGGCAGACCCCAGTTCATATAATCGAAAATTTTGGTGGGCAGCGAATGTTCGTAATTGGGAACATGGTGCAGGGGCGCGACACCCAGGGAGGCCCGCCGGATCCAGGGGACCATCTCTTCCAGGGACAGCCATCCCGTCCAGGTGAGCCAGGCGTGGGTCCGATTCCAGTCTTCCAGTTGGTCCACGAAGGCTGGATCCCGGCTGGAACCGATGAGGATCAGCCGCAGATCTGTCCCCGCTTCTCGTACCCGGCGCACCGCCTCCACTACGTCTTTCGTTCCCCGGATGACGCTGCATTTTCCCACGTAGAGGAGTGTCACCGGCGACCGTGCTGCCCGGTCCACCACCGGCCGGGGATCCACGCACACATAATTGTGGATGGCCACCAGAGACCGGGTAGGCGGAAAACAATTTCGATAGGAGTCTTCGGCGATGATGAAAGCTGCAAACAGATGCGTCCCCGCCCGTTCCAGTCTCCGCAACCCTCGCCCCAGGCACCGGGCCAGGGGGCCTTTTCTCCCCAGGACGGCCATCACGTCTTCATGCATATCGTAAACGACCGGTTTCCCCAGCAGGGCCCACACGAGTCCCACCCAGAGCAATTCCGGGTCATGAATATGGATGACCCGATAGTTGCGCATTCCCCGGCAGAGAATTTTCACCTGGTTTTTCAGACGGGTGCGAGCGTTCCGGGGAAACTCCAGACCAGTGATGGCGATCCCATCCCGGGTGAAAGACCGGTCCTGCGCCACGGCCATATATTCTACCTGGTATCGGGCGGCCAGGGTCCGGGCCTCTTTGAAAAAGACCCGGGGATCGTTCCAGATATGAACCGAAGTGGCAATCAGAATCGTGTGGTCGGAGGGTTTCGGCATAGTCGGGTTGGATGGTCAGGCTGGACCGATTTCCCTTTTCACCTGTTTCCGAAAGCGAATATACTGCCAATAAGCGGACGTTGTCAGGCGGCGATTCCCCCGAAACATTTCCTGCCACTGTTTCCAGCCTTTCCCGCATCCCCGCCAACCGGCCCGGAAATGCCCTCGCCGTAGGCCGGCCTGCAGCCATACCAGAGACTTGACTGCCAGACTGGGGAGGGCCAGCCACCGGGGAGCGAACCGCAACACCCACAGCATATCGTTTTGCACTTTCTGCCGGAACAAATCCCCGGGGGACCGGGAGTCACTGGGCTGGTGATAGACAGTCAGGGAGGGATCCAGTAAAATCTGCCTTCCCCGGGTGATAAGCTGAACGGCCAGATATTTTTCTTCCGCTCCATACAGCGTATCGGGATAGAGGCCGATTTCCTGAAATACACTGCGGTGGATCAAACTCACACCACCGGAAAAACTGGCCAGCCATTGTTGCCGGCCGGTATGAAAGCGGGGCTGCCATTGATCCTGGATCCACTCCTGAATCTGAGGCATGAGCACTTTCACACCCGGAGGGGCTTCCCGGAGAATCGCCAGCGCCCGGGCGAGATGGTCCGGCGGACACCAGGCATCGTCGTCCAGGAAAAACAACCATTCGCCGGTGGCAAGTTGGATCCCGCGGTTCCTTCCCTCCGGGCAGCCCACATTTTCAGGCAGATAACGGTAGGTAATCTCCGGGAACTGGCGTCGAAGGGCCTCCCCGGTTCCGTCCCGGGAACCATTGTCGATGACAATAATTTCCCGGTTCCCATACGTTTGAGCGATGACCGACTTCAGCGCCCGGATCACCTCCAGACACCGGTTGTGGGTCACAATGACCACACTGATCAGGGGGTCAGCGGGAAACGTCATGGGAACCTCGATCCGCTTGCAGGAAACGAATGGTTACCGGTAAAAAAACCACCCAGAATAGTTTGTTGTACAAATCCGTCAGAAAAAACCAGTTGAACAAGAGGATGTACAAACCCAGGGCCAAGTAAAACCGAAAATCATCTCTGGACCGCCAGCCGCGTCCCCCCAGCCGCACCAGGAGATATCCCAGAAACAGCAGGAAGCCCAGCAGGGCTGGCAATCCATTTTCTGCTCCGAATTCCAGGTAAGTGTTATGCAAATACTTAATCTGACTTTCAAAAGGAAAATACCGGGGCGGAATGTACTTGGCGTTACCGATGCCCACACCCATCAGGGGATGGGTTTGGATAATGTGCACACCGATCCAGAACAGAATAAACCGGTTGAGTAGCGAATCATCAAATTCGGAATTGTCCAGATTCGCGACAGACAAATCCTGAATGGATCCCAGACTCTGGAGACGCAACAGGGCCTTACTCTGGTTTTTCAGGAGGGTAAAGGAATAGGCTCCGATTCCCATCAGGACCACGACGGTGAGAACGGCTGCCAGTTTCCCCGTCCAGGACGAAGTCCCGACTTCGTAAAATACCAGGACCAACACGATTTGAGCGACCGCCAGGTAGCCCATCCTGGACCCCGTCAAAATGACCCCCAGTAGAATCAGAAGGACCAGCGGGATCGCCCAGAAAGAAGAATATTTGAGAGCATTCTTTTTTAACATCAGGTAGATGGCAAAGGGAAGCAATGTCGACAAGCGGGCAGCCGTAAAATTGGTTTCCCCTCCCAGAATACCCGCTCCCCGTCCGCTCTGGGCCTCGTTGTAAATCTCCTGGCTAAACAGGAGGGTAAACTTGGTCCAGCCGAAATAATCGGTAATCAGGGTCACGG